>JADGDM010000053.1:0-9218 GCA_016744905.1 Sulfurimonadaceae bacterium
CTTTCAATTCTAAAATTATTCATAATCTGTCCTTATAAATTGATTTTACTACATTAGGGTTAATCAAATATTTTAGAGAAAATTATGTATACTATTTTATCTTTTAATCAGGCATTATATTGAAGCTTCCTTTTCTATTTTTAATTCTAATCAGTACTACTTTTGCAAACGAATCAATTTATTATCCTCTTTTTGAAAACATAACAAAGTCAGAGGACAATCAAACCATAAGCACCTTACAGCAATACGTTAAATCAGATTATAATGTGCATGCGCATGAAGCGAACTACTTTTTACCACTGAGTTATAGAATCAATGGTACCTATGCGCATGACAAACCTAGACTACCTTCACCCATCCAGTATGAGACCGAATTTCAAATCAGTCTTAAATATGATGTAGGCTCTAACCTCTTTGGACTCAATGAGTCGTATACAGTAGCTTATACCCAACGCTCATTTTGGCAACTCTATGTGGAGTCTGCTTACTTTAGAGAGTCAAATTACAATCCAGAAGTTTTTGTTACTGTTCCTGTAGTCACTGGGATGAAAGCGGGTATAAAAGCAGTACGTATAGGTTTTGCGCATCAGTCTAATGGTCAAGGTGGTGATAATGAACGCTCTTGGAACTATTTTTACAGTGATATCTATTTTCAAATTAAATATATCTTTATTGACCTAAAACTTTGGTACGCACCCAGTGCTGGGCTAGAAAAATACAATCCTGACTTATTAAACTATTTAGGCCATGGACAGATACGATTTATTTTACCGTATAAAAAACACTTTTTTGAAACCTCTTTTAGATACGCATCACAAGGACGAGGTGCAGCAGAACTCAACTACTCTTATCCAGTTTATGGACGTGATGATCTTTTTGTATATTTGAAAGCATTTAGTGGTTATGGGGAGAGCTTGATTGACTATGACAATAAAGTCAATAAGGTTGGATTGGGTTTTAGCATCTCAAGATAGTGCTTGTGCTTATGATTATTATTTCTTCAGTTAAACTTCACTATTACTACTAGTTTTTTATAGTATTAATGCCCGAAAGTTAAATAGGATAAGATTACTCCTATTTAAAATTAAAGGAAACAAAATGACAAAATTAATTATAGCAATGGTATTAACACTAACAGCAATTCAAGCAGATGTCGTACACTACGATAAGAAAAAAGGTTCAAAAAAAGAGATGACTAAACCCAATCATCCATCAGTTGATCTTTATAGATAAGATCCGTAAATAGAGGCTTTAAGCCTCTTCGTCTACTCTCTCAGACCAGACGGCAAACTCATTGCCATTGGGGTCATTAAAGTGAAACCTACTGCCACCTGGGAAGTCAAATATTGGCTTGATTATAGTTCCACCTGCCTTCTCAATTTTTGTCAAAGTACTTTTTAATGAGTCACTATAAAACACTATCAAAGCACTTCCATTTTCTGTTGATGAACAGAGATCTGATTGATAAAAACCTCCATCAAGACCCTCATTTGAAAAAGCAATATACTCAGGTCCGTAATCTTCAAACTTCCAAGCAAATACTTTCGTAAAAAAAGCTTTTGTCGCACTCAGATCTTTTGCAGGCCACTCTACATAATTTATTTTTTCATTTTTGTGCATTTTATTGTCCTTAAAGTAGTTTAGATGTCTAACATAGGGAGGTGTCTTCTATCATGATAGGTGAGTGATAGTAAGATACAGTACTTTAAAGCCTCTTTATCAAAGAGATCATCTTTTTGAAATACGCTCATAAAACTTCCTTACGATTTCTCTTTGAGTGCTTTCTCACGTAGTTTATCTTTTTTACTTTTGCCTTTTCCCTTGACTGGGGCAGGGCCTTTTACTTTTTGAGGGGCGTCACCAGAAATTTCAAAACCCTCTATGCTTTCACGCTTCAGTTTAATTTCTGAACGTTTTTCTATCAGTTTAAAATGTTCTGCACTTTCATGATCTATAAAAGCAATAGATAGGCCTGATTTCCCAGCGCGCCCAGTACGACCGATACGGTGGATATAATCCGCAGGTGAGCGCGGTAGATCAAAGTTGATAACACACTCTATATCATTAATATCAAGCCCACGCGAAGCAATATCTGTAGAAAATAAAATCTGAATATTTCTATTTTTAAAATGCTTTAGTGTGTAGTTACGCTCTTCTTGCTCTAAGTCTCCATGAAAAGAGTCCGCTTTAAAACCATACTTTCTAAACTTCGCAGCGATGTTGTCTGTAGCGCGCTTGTTCGCCATAAAAACCAAAACAGATTTCCATTTTTCGCTCTCAATCAAGTGTCTTAAAAGAGGTCCACGGTTTTCACTGTTTACTTCTATAACGCGCTGAGTAATCTTTTCAACTGTGGGCGTTTGACTCTCTATGCTCACTTCTTTAGGATTTGAAGTGATTTTTGCGGCGATGTCTAACATCTTTTGAGGATAGGTGGCTGAAAAAAGTAAGTTTTGTCGTTGCTCAGGGATGACTTCAAGAATCGCTTCAAGCTCCTCTGCAAAACCAAGATTTAGCATTTTATCTGCTTCATCTAAGACAAAGTACTCGATATGAGAGAGGTTCATCTGTTTTTTACGTAACACATCTAAAAAACGCCCCGAGGTCGCAACTAAAACATCACATCCTTGTTGAATCTGATAAAGTTGATCACCTATGCTCTCTCCACCAATGATACTCACGACTTGAATCGGTCGCTCAAGAGCGCTAGAAAAAGTGATAAAGTCTTGGGCTACTTGTTGAGTCAGCTCACGCGTTGGGGTTAAGACCAAGGTTTTGATCTTCCCTTTTTTTGCTTCTCCACGGTGCGCAGACCACAGTTCTAAGATAGGGAGTACAAAACTGGCACTTTTTCCACTTCCTGTTTGCGCCTTTGCCATGACATCATGACCTTCTAAAACTAAAGGAATAACCTTATCTTGAACATCGGTAGGCGTATGAAAACTATTTTTATCTAGCGCGCTGAGTAAAAAAGGGGAGAGTCCAAGCTGTTTAAATGGCATGAGTAACCTTGTATTGAATATCGCAATTATAACTAATATATAAAGAATCTTCATCAACTCTTCATCTTCTTACAGTACAATAAGTAAAAGTAATATAAGGGACTCTCATGTATCAATTATTTGCAGTATCAGTTTTACTCTTTACACTTACAGGCTGTGTCAACAACAACACTGAGTCGGATAAAAAAAGTGACAGTACAAATGACTCTAAAGACAACAACTTTACTATTATTAGAGGAACAGTTCCCGGGACTTTGATAGAGGCTATCTGTGATGACAATAAATATTTTTCTACCAACTCTATTCATAACGATACTGATCAACACCCCTTTGAACTACAAATCGAGTCTAATCTACAGTGTCGCCTTCTTATGACAACGAATGAGGGGACCGATAACAACATTATCACCAATATTGCTATCAAAGAGAACAATATTACCAGCGATGAGTTTCAAGGTATTGCACACAATATTAATATTGGGCATGTTGCACTTGCTTTAGATAAAAGTCAAATTCTGGATGAAGACAATAACTCCATTATAGATGATGCAATTGTTTTATCTGTTGCGCAATACGCAGATACAGTGCTGGATGTAGATGGAAACATCTCGGAGGTTGTCACAAACTACCCACTTTATGATGATAATACGACCTATGTCTATTTAGATAGAGTTACTTTTAATGGTGAAAACTTTGAAGCAAAAGAGTGGAATATCGGACGCTCTCCTGATTACACCCAAACAGGAGCATGGAAACCACTCTCATTTTCCTCAGATAGAGATTCATATGCTGCGTATGTAGATAATACACAGTATCACTATCCCAATAGAGTTTTATATTTCGATGTTGTTTATGAGGCTAAATATGACACTCTTGAGAGCGTACCAACCGACTTAAACAGTTCTCACTGGAATAGACTCGGAGAGTTAAAATGAATATCCTCTTGGTCGAAGATGATGAATTACTCTGTGATATGATTTCGATGCTTCTAAAAAAAGAGAAATACAGTTGTGACGTGGCTAATTCAGCTGCACAAGCGCGTGAACTTTATGATAACAATAGCTATCAACTTATCTTAATGGACTGGAATCTACCTGATGGCAATGGAATAGAACTTATTAAAGAGATTCGTGCCTATCAAGATGCGGTCTGTGTTTTAATGCTCTCTGGTAGAGAGAGTGTGGATGAGCGCGTAGAAGCACTGGATGTGGGCGCGGATGATTATCTCTGTAAGCCTTACTCTAACATCGAACTGCTTGCCAGAATTCGCGCACTACTTAGACGTGAAAGTTCTCAAAAAACAACCATGCTCACACATAAAAATGTCACCTTAGACTTGGCCTTACGTGAGTTAAAAGTTGATGCAGAAGCCATTAAACTGACCGAAAAAGAGTTTGCACTTTTAGAGCTTTTGATGTTACATAAAAACAAGGTACTTTCACGCTTTGAGATCAGTGAACTGCTGGCTAAGAGTTTTGATGCTATAAAGTCCAGTAACTTGGTTGATGTGCATGTAAAAAACATCCGAAAAAAAAGTGGACTAAATGACATCATCGCTACGGTTAGAGGCGTAGGGTACAGCGTTAAAGACTAAAACGTAAAACCGCAGTACTGCCTTTATCTAAACCTTCACTTTTCATACTGATATGCGCACCAACCTCTTGGCTTAGATGTTTACATAAGGACAGACCTAAGCCACTGCCTTTCTCTTTAGTCTTCTTTGCATTTTGAAGCTGAGTAAACTCGTCAAAAACCTTCTCCAAGTCTTTACTAGAGATGCCAATTCCACTGTCCTTAACCTCGATACTCAGCGCGCTGGGTTCATACTGAGCGCGCAGTACAATAGAACCTTCATTGGTGAATTTAATCGCATTTGAAAGCAGGTTTATAATAATTTGTTTAAATATCTTAGCGTCGCTTTGAATTATCAAATCTTTAGTATCTTCAATCTCTACAATCATCGCTAAACCCTTGTCTTCAGCCAAAGCTTCAACAATGTCTACACACTCTTTCATTTCTTCATATGGATTAATATCAACTATCTTTTTATCTACCTTACCCGCTTCAATCTTGGCGATGTCTAAGATGTCATTGATGATGTTGAGTAGATGATACGCAGAGGTCTCTATCTTAGCAATAGTATCGACTTGATCATCTTCTAACTCTTCATAAGAGATCATATACTGAGAGTAGCCTATGATAGCATTTAGTGGGGTGCGCAGCTCATGACTCATTGAGGAGATAAAGGCTGTCTTTGCATTGGATGCAGAGTTTATTTTTTCTAAAAGAGAGAGCTTCTCAAGTTGATTTTTTAACATCAAAGAGATAGAATTTATAAAGATAATCTCTGTCTCATTCAGGAGCGCAGAGTTTTGTACATGTAGATAACCCACTAAGACATCTGTATTTTGAGTAAAGTCTTTTATCAAAACTGTGTGTACAATATCAACACCTGAATCATCTTGCTTTAGTGAGATTTTATAGTTTATATTTTTTCTTAAAGCGCGTAGGGTTAGTTCTATAGAGTAGTCATAACTTACTGCTTGAGAGAGTGCATTAAAAGTTTCACTTAAGCCGATGTAGTTTTTAAGACGGGTCTCATTTTCACTTTTTAGCCTGTCAACGAGCTGTTCTGTACTTTCAAAAAGCTTATTAAAACTCTTTCCAAGTGCTCGAAATTCATCTATGTTTGATGGTTCTATTCGTAGATGAAAATCCTTAGTCTCTACGATCTCTCTTGAAGCATTTTTAAGCGCAAAAATTGGCTTTGTAATAATGGTAGTCATCTTTGTACTGATAAGTAAAATAATTATCATACCAAAAAGCGTAATCAAAGAGAGGTACAGTAAAAAGTCATCAATATAAGACAATGTTTCATCTTTATCAATAATATAACGTATCTCAAACCCCTCCAAATAAGACGAGAGTGCAACATGCGCATAATAGAAAGAGTCATCTTCTCTTTGACTTTTTATACTATTGTCGATTTTTCCTATCTGAAACATCACCTGTGCATCACTTAGAAGATAGGTCTCTAACTGTTTTAAATCAAACCTAGCAATCAAATAACCCAAGGCACGATTGTCAAAACTGGCGTTAATATTTTTAATAAGATAAAGATGATTATCAAGAATGAAATACTCTTTTTTATACTCCACTACATCCAGTCTTTTATTAATCATAGAGATTTCAGAACTTGCGATAATGGTGTGCTCTAAGTCCAGCGCGTAGAGATTGATATACTTTTGTTGTGCTTTGATTGATTTTTGCTCTAGTATCCTTGATATCTGCAGATCCGTATCATTGGAAATCATATCATCTAAAAGCTCTAGTTTGGAGATAAAAGTCATCTCTTCATCTAAGCCAATTAACGTATTTTCAATAATCTTCTTGGCATGATTTGCCTTCGACTTGTAGCTCTCTTTAACCCCTTCAATAATCTTACTGTTTTCAAAATAACTAAAGTAAGCAACAATAAGAATATAGGGTGTAATCCCAATAAATAAAAAGGTGAGCAACAGTCTGGTTCGAATACTATTCATCTAACAAGGCTTTGATTTTTTCTAAGATCATTTTTATATTGATAGGTTTAACAAAGTAGCCATCTGCACCACTATCAGTGGCTTTGTTTATAGTCTCTTTATCACCAAGTGAACTGAGAATAATAATAGGCAGCGCGCTGTTTAATATCTCCCGTACGTGATTTATCACCCCAAAACCATCGACCTGTGGCATCATGATATCAAGAACAATAAGATCAATATCATGCTCTGAGAGTGCTTTTATCGCTTCAACCCCATCTACAGCCTCAACGGTCTCGATACGCTCTTTTTTAAGTACCTTTGATAAGATATCTCTGTTCATATCTCCATCATCAACTATCAATATTTTTTTCATTATTCAACCTCAATAATACGTAAATTTTCACTTTTTATCTCTTTTGAAATATAGGCAATCGCCCCTTCAATACTGGCTATATAAGAGAGTATGTTTTTACTTGATTTTAAAACCTTGGGGGGACGTATACCACGATAGTGTGCCTTACTCCAGTAGGCTTTTAGACTCTTTTTGTTCATAGAAAGTACTGCTTTTTCAAACTCAGTGCGCAGGGGATCATTGGAGGATATATTTATCGCCAATATCTTCACCCCATCAATATAACTTACTTTTTTTAAGTAGATACTTTTGAGCTGTTTTTTGGTGAGTGTTTTTAAAGGAAAGGCGTCATTAACGACGATATGGAATTCGGATGCGTGAAGTGTGGAAAGAAAAAAATATATAAATAAATATATAGTTATCTTCATTGCATATCCTAGAACATCACAGAGACAGAAGAGCGTATCTGATTTTCATTTACATAGGTGTGATCGCGGTACTCTATCTTAAAAGTAAAGGGTGAAGTCGGCCGATAGACATAACCAAGTACGCCGATGACCTCTTCTCGAAATGCGCCTTCATCTATCTTATAGGTTTCAACCCGTCCAACCAAATCATGGTTCTCGTAAATATGCCATGAACCTTGCAGATAAAAAGAGTAGGGCACTGTAAACTCTTCGCTGTCTTTTCTACTACCAAACTCTGAGAGTATTTTAAAAGCTTCGTGTTCATAAGAGAGTGCTAAAAGCCCGTAAAAATACGGCTCACCATCAAAGGTTCTAAAGTGACCCAAGTTGGCCTTCATTTTAAATGCATCACTAAAGAAGTGCTCTACTGAGGCCAGATAGTGCCTGTCAACAGAGATGTTGTTGTAGTGGTCATCAATGTCTCTGTTCTCTTGAATCATTAATGAATACTCAGTGTCGCTATAAAGTCTGTTTGAGTAGTTTAACTCTAAACCTGTTGAGTAGCGTGGAAAGAGGATAAAAGAGGTGTATGGGATAGAAGAGGTGTCACGAAGGACATTAATCGGTTCCATGTTCCAGTAACCAGCAGGGGTGTTAAACTTACCAGCGCGCAGTTTAAGTGTATCATTGATGGTGTAGTCAAGATAGAGACGCTCTAAGCTTACGCGATCATCAGTCACCACACCTTCTTCAAGTCCCCACTCTTTAACGTAGCTCTCTTTCATCTCCACTTCAAACATATAAGAAAATCTATCAAAATTTCCATATGATAGTAGGGCAAGTTCATCTATGCGAAAACGATTATAATCATCTGCACGTGTTACATAATCAAGCGTCGCATAACCACCCACATAAACAGGGGTGTTTGGTATGTTGATGCCCTCACCAAACTGGTACTCTTCAGCGATGGCATTTAATGATAAAAGAAGTAATAGTAAAGACAGTAAACGCATCAGTTCTCCAAATAATCAAGATAGTATATCAAGTATCTAAGTAAAATAATAAACTATTATGATGAAGGGTTGATGAAGAAGTGGATTAGGGTGTATAAGAGACAATATGAATGGATTGTTCTTTTTTAAGACAGGCTTTTCCTTGCTTCTTCTTTTTAGCGTCACTCACCATAACCAGTCTGTTTTGACTTATCCACGAAACACCTTCGATATTACAATACTGTGTTTTACCTTTTTTACTTTTGGGAAAATCATAACGCTGACCCTTAGACTTAATTTCCCATTTGTTCGTGTCAAGCTCACCTATCCAAAGCGCTGAACTCTCTTGAGAGACAATGGCTAAACGACCATTTTTTTGAAGATCCATATCTGAGAAGTCTTTGAAGTTTAGGTTTTTAGGCAGGTATATCTTTTTTAGGTATTTATAACTTTTTTTCTTTTTTTGATAAAGCAGAATAAAACCTCTGTCTTTTTTCAAGCCCTCAAAAAGTGCCAATAGATAGGTTTTTTCTCCATTTTTGTGAAAAGCCAGACCTTCTATGCCCTTGCTTTTATTTTTAAAACCAAAATCCAACCATGTTCTTTTATCGGTGAGTTTAAAGCTTTCATTCATGCGACTGATGCGCGCGTTAAAATGTTTTTTATGTTTAAGAGACTCTTCTACGAGGTAAAACACCTTCTCATCTTGAGCATAAACGATAGCCTCATAGCCAACCTTTTTCTCTTTTTTACCCAGTAACTCAGCGCTGTTTAGTTCTTCGTTGATGCGCGCTACCTTTGCGCTGTTATCAAAAACTACGTAGAAATCTTCCCCTACCGCAGTAACGCCACTGGCTTCAAGTTTTTTGTCTTGGCTGAGTAATGATTTAAGTTTTACCTCTTTAATAACTTGCAACTCGTCTCCCATAAGCACGGATGAA
>JADGDM010000053.1:9228-18509 GCA_016744905.1 Sulfurimonadaceae bacterium
GATGAAATCATAAACATAAAAAAGAACTTTAGTAGCATTAATGTTTTGATTTATAAATACCAAACAGTTGTCTATACTGATTTTTACTCAAGATATTTTCATAGACCTGTCCTTAAATTTATAATACGCATAATATATTATAAAATTGGAATTAAAGCTTATAGTAAAATTTTATCGGACAAAAAATGTCATCTCTATATTTTATACTTTGAGAATCAAAACTCAAGGAGAGAAGATGGCAGGTTTTATTCAAGAGAAAATATCAGTAAATACTCCGTTGGTGCCAACAGACTTTAGACACTCATTATGTACGGGTGAAACAGGTTCAGGAAAGACCAGCTCTTTTGTCTTACCCAATATGCAAAACCGTTTGAAAGATGGCTACGGGATATTGGTTGTTGACTTTAAAGGGAATATGCACACGCAGGTTAAAGCCTTGGCCCATAGAGAAAATCGTCTTGATGATGTCATTGAGATTGGTGTTCCTTGGGGCAGTAAAATCAATCTATTTAAACATATCCCACGCGCTCTGTTTTTAGACACCTTAAATGCTATCAATGGTGAGACTAAAGACCGTTTTTGGTTAAATTCTGCACTGAATCTTGCGGGTGATATTTATGATGTGTTCACCCTTCATGAGAACTTAATACACTTACTAAAAGACAATAAGAAGCTCTCGTTTGATTATACGTTTAATGCAAAAAGTTTGAATGAGATAGTACTTAGTTTTTCTAGCCTAAAGACATTTATCAATGAATGTAAAGATATAGATGATGAACTGAACGTAAGAAATCTTGTGACTCTTTATGAACACGGGATGGCAGAAAATAGATTACAATTGGTACGACAGTTTGCTCAAGAATTTCAAGAGTCTACGAATAAGATTTCTAGTTTTTATGATGAGATTGATTCAGATTCTCCTGCTTCTGGTAACGGGGGTGTTTTCTTTGTTTTACGTAATCTTTTTTCTATATTTTTACAAACAGGTCTCGATGGTGAGTTAGAGTTAAAGTCTCTTTTAGAACAAGGTAAGGTCATCATTATCCGTAGTGACAGCTATGAACATAATGTCACCTTGGCCTTAATGAATATCTTATACAAACGTCTTTTGGTAAGAAACAATTCACGTCCTCTTGCCCTTTTTATTGATGAGTTTCAACGTAGCATCGGTAAAGATAATATCCCGTATGTAGATCTTTTTAGAGAGATGAAAGTGGAGTTGATTGCTGCGGTGCAAAATATACAGCAGTTAGAAAATAAGATAGGAAAGAGTGAGTGTGATGAATTTATGGGAAATATCTTATATAACTATGAGTACGCAGATCATAGAGAAAACAACTTAGCCACCTTTGAATATTTGTCTAGGGGTAGAAAATCTATCGCAGATCCTATTTTCATCAGTAAAAAAGAGAGTATCTTGGTTCAGATGAAGTGGCAAGAAACCTGCAGTGCACCCTTAGAAAAGGGTTGGATATATTATAGAGTAGAGGGACATAAGCGCGCTATTATTATGAATGTTCGTACAAAGGAAAATAAATTTCACTATATCTTAGAAAATGAAGATGTGGGACTTCAACGAAGATTTGATTCCCTCTCTAGCATGTCCAAGGCGAGTTAAGGATGATTTTACATATTCCTCATGCATCTACGGACACTTTAGAGTATAAGATCAATAATAAAAAACGAGAGTTATTACGCATGACAGATTGGTACAGTGATGATCTGTATGCGCACGAGCGCGCTACGCGTATTGTCTTTGAAGTGAGTCGATTGATTTGTGATGTGGAGCGTTTTGAAGATGATAGTCAAGAGCCGATGAGTCAATACGGCATGGGTGTCTGTTATACCACCGATACCCAAGGCGAAACACTTCGTGATTTTTCTACGTCTCAAAGAGAAGACATTATCAAACACTATTATAGACCCCATCATCAACGTCTTAGTGATGCAGTAGACGTGGAGTTAGAAAAAGAGGAAAGGCCCTTATACCTTAAAGGGTGAGATCAATAGCTTACTTGCTATTTATGCCATGGTTTGAGGAAATGTTATAAAATAACCTTGTTTTGGTTCTGCTTTTATCTGTAGACCAACAAGCTTATCTCTTGTTCGACTCACCAACCTTCTTAGTGCGTCATCAGAGCTTAAGTTATTTTCATAAACATACTCATCTATGCGCTGTGTACTAACTACATTTCCGATATTTTTAAAAAGTAAACTCACCAACAGAAGTTCTTTATCGGTAAGTTTAACTATCACACCTTCTCGTTTCAAGATTTTATATTCAACATTAAGTATATACTCACCTAGGCTGATCACACTGGAGTCACTTTTAGGTTTCTCTCTTCTAAGCGTAATCTCTGCCAACGCAACTACCGCTTCGATGTTACTGTCTTCAAATGGCTTAGGTAAAAAGTTTAAAGGCTTAGCATCCATAGACTCTTGGATAATCTCTGTCTCATCATAAGAAGTGACAAAGACAGAAGAGATGGAATATTTATTTTGTAAGATATTGGCGCACTGTAGACCATCAAGCGCACCTTTTAGCTCGATATCCATAAAAACAAATTCAGGTCTATTCTCATCTATAAAATCCAGCGCGCTACGTGCGTTATCAAAGCTTGATAAAACCTCATGGCCCAACCGCTCAACACACTCTTGAATCTGTGCAACAATTAAAAAATCATCTTCTATAATTACTATTTTCATTCCGCTATATTACAGCATAAAACTAAAAATATAACAGACTTTGTCATCTTTATAAATTACAATTTTATTGAAATAAAGAATACTCAGATAAAATCTGTGTTCTATTAAGGATAAGGTTATGTTAAAAATATTTTTAGCTTTGGTTTTTGTTTACATGAGTGCCTTTGGCGCTGATATTGAGGTTGATAGAGAGTTTAATCTTCTCTTTTTTGGTGCATTTGGAATGATTGTCATTTACAATTTTGCGTACAATTTTGTACTCAAAGATGTTGTGTACACACACTATTTTATATTTCACCTCTTTGTATTTGTCATCATGCTCTTTTATACAGGTTTGTTTGATGATGCGCTTTTAGAGTTTAGTATAAATGGTGTTCCCATTGGTTTTTTCCTGCTGGCTGCCTTAGCACTTTTAGCATTGAGCCGAAGCATGTTAGAGTTAGATAGAACGCATAAAAAGATAGATGAGGGGATTAAATATTTACAATTTATACTGCTCTTTGCTTTTTCATTAACTATTTTTCCTATTGGTGAGACGGTTATTGTAGATATTACTACTGTATTTATTGTTCTGTTGGCTGCTGGACTTTTGGGACTTTCTGCGTATCTGAGTTTTGTAGAAAAAAACACCTATGCATGGTTCTTTTTTCTAGGTTTCTCTTCTCTTTTACTCTCCATGATCATCTCTTTATTAAGTTATTTTAATCTTATAGAGCAAAGTGCTCAGATAATGTATATCATTGAATTTAGCTTGATTTTTGAAGCGACAGTCTTCTCTTTTGCCCTATCTCATAGACATAAAGAGACCACCTTACATCTAAGACAAAATGAACTTCTTTTTAAAGAACTCTCTCATAGAGTTAAAAATAATTTACAGTCAATCATCAGTATTTTAAGCTTACAAAAGAGTCGTGCAAGTAAAGATGAGTCTAAGAAGTACTTACAAGATACCATCAATAGAATACGGGCGATTTTTATGATTCATGAACATCTACAAAATTCAAACGTAGTGGCAAAAGTCGAGATGAAAACCTATCTTAATAGAATGATGGAGCCTTATAAACTTTTAAATACAGAGGTGAAATTTCAAATAGAGTGTGCTGATGATTTAAACCTCAGTCTTGATAAGCTCACACCCTTGGCTCTGATTATCAATGAACTTATTACCAACTCCATTAAATATGCATTTATTGATATCGAGGAACCTAAAATATTACTCGCGTTTACTAAAGATAAAGAGTATCAATTTATCTATGAGGATAATGGGCTTGGTTATGATGAAATTACTGAATCACTAGGAAGTCTATTGATTAAAAACCTCTCAACTTCACAACTTAAAGGTGTATACACCATCGATGCAGAGAAAAAGTTTAACTTTAAGATTATTTTTTAAAAGATGACAGCGCCTGTCACATAGATAGTTTATCATCTCTTACAAGGAGTTTGAGATGACCAGAAAAGAACTACTAATTTTACAGACAACATCTTCTTCAATATTAGCTGATTATAAATTGATTCAAAAAGGTTACCTCTGTGAACCTTTCGTCTCTAAGTACTTAGGTATTGATAAACAAGAGCTTACTAGCTCTTATTATGAGGTTTATTCTCCTAGGACTAATGATAAAGTTTATTTTCTAACTGTACTTAGTTATTATAATAATGAGTATATTTTAAAGTGTTCTGACCCTTATATTGAGGGACAATTAACTATTGAAACTATGAATAAATTGATCGAAAATGCTTTACATAAAACAGATCAGAAAAATAACAGTGTTTTATCTACACTTCTTAAAGATGGTTTTAATGTCGCACCACGTTCAACAGCCTGTAATTTTAATCAAAAGAACTTTACACGCGTTAGTCCACTGTGTGTACATTTAAGTTTTTTTCTAGACAAACTCCCTGACACTGTTATAGACACGGTGTATCAAAACTATAACAGTGCAAAAAGTCCATCTCCTGATTCAGATAGCAGTAGCCACTCTATTGGTGCACGATTTAAGAGATACTCCTTTAAAAAGCATCTTCTTTTAGAAGGAGATAAGGGCAGTGGTAAAACACATTTTACTACCTCATGGGCGCGTAAAAAAAATATTAAAACTCTCTTTATTGGAGGTCATGAGCAGTTTGAGTCGATGGACTTTCTAGGGCATTTTATACAAAGACGCGATGGCTCATTGCTTTGGAAAGATGGAGCACTCTCAGAAGCATTTAGGCTGGCTGGATCTGGTATCAAAACATTACTTATTATTGATGAGATGTTGAGAATTCCTAAACGAGAATTAAACCTTCTTGTATCAGCACTCTCGCCTATTGGTGGGAAGTACCTATTGCGTTCTGGTCGAGCTGTAGACGAAAAAGATGATATCGCAGTTGAAGAAGTACTCAGTGCGCCAGTTGAGAACCTATGGATTATTGGGACAAGCAATGTCGGAGAAGATTACGCTGTTGAGAGCATAGATGAGGCTTTGATTGACCGGTTTAAACCTATTCGTAAAGAGACACAAGACAGTGAGATAGAGAGCATCTTAATAAAAGAAACCTTGGCCAAATCTTTTAGCACACAAAGTGTTGAATATCTTATGCTTTTTTACAAAAAAATGAAACACATGAAAAAAACCAAACTTATTACAAAGCTGGTTAATTTACGACATCTCAAAGAGGCCATAGAATTTTCAGACAGGGAAAGTGATGTAAAGACTATTATTGAGGATTCAGTTTTACTGTTTGTTGAACGTGACGCAGATGGACGACCCAATAGTGAGCAAGTAGACACTGTACAGTCTATCATACGTGCTGTTTGGAAATAATATGAAAATAGTACATATGCAAAATCATATACGAAAAGTATATCGTGAGATGCAGATTAATGAAATGCTTCAAGATGAGGAGTATCAGATTTTTGTGAAACCTGAATATAACAGTGCTTACTGGACTTTTCATGAGGGTGTACATAAGATTATTATTGGTCAAAATATTTTTGAAATGATGGATAAAAATATTACAGATAAGACTAAGATACAACTGCTATACGCTTTTCTAAATCATGAGTTTTCACACAGTTTGTGGAGTGATAAAGAGTTGGCGCCCATTTTAGAAGTTGTAGAAAAGTCAGGTTTTCTTTTTGAAGTGTTTAATCTTTTTGAAGATGCCAGAGTTGAAGAGAAAATGCGTCAACATATAAAAAAGAGATTTTCTTGGAGCTATTTTTCAACACTGCTATTGCCCCTTACTCCTGTTTCAATTTTCTTCTATATTCTTCAAAGTGAACATACCCGTCAATCATTTCACTACCTTGAAAAAGAACTTACAAATGATGAATATATACTTGTAAAACGTGTTTTCTCTTATTATAAACGGGTTTTAGCTTGTTTGTGTTCCCAAGATATTTTAAAAGTAATGACGGATTGGTATATGGAGTTTCCTGATACAGATAAGGATATGGAACCTTTTATACATCTAAAAGAGACACAAGAGATTAAAATGCTTTTTACTCAGGAGAGTACATATATTTTATATCCTGAACTTTTTGAAGAACTCCTAGAGGGTTTAGAAAATATTTTAATTGATGATAAAAATGTGCGTCCCTCTCTTCTTAACCCAGCGCTCATTGAGACAAGGAGAACTATTTCAGGAGGTAATGGAAATCTACTCAGTTATGAAGTTCCCGATTATAAAATAAATAAACATGATGAAGCGTTGATGTATAAAAGAATAGCAAAACTATTTCAAAAGAAACATAGATATAGCAACAGTGATTACCCCAGTAAACGTTTAAATACAAAAAAACTGGCAAGTGGCTCTTCTAAAATATTTAGACGTAAAGAACAGCTTCGAGGTCATAAGGCAAAGATAACACTCATTGTTGATATGTCAGGATCTATGGAAAGTATTGTTGATAATATGCAGTTGGTACTGCGCGTCATGAATACCTTGTCAAAAGATAATATTATAGAATGTCAATTGATTTTAAGTGGTTTAAATGGCGGTGAAAGTGAGTATCAAACTTTTAGATTGCCCCAAAACACTGCTGTTATCAATCAAATGTATCCAAGATTTTGGGGAGAAGCCTTAGACAATACGATGCGGTGTAATTTAAAACAGATGAAAGAGAGTGATTATGTCTGGATATTGACAGATGGATGTATAACAACTGATGGGATAGATAAAAAGTATTATCATAAATATGGAATCTATACCCACGCTTTTTACATAGGAAGTCTCATCCATCAACAAAGTATGGAAGAGTATTTTGATTCGGTGTTGTGTTGTGCGGATGCGGTTGGTTTAATGGACAATGTATTGAAAATGATTTGATCCAAACCAGTGTCCATCTAAATTCCTACTTTTTACTCTAACTCCATCTCACTAATTGAAATATTCAAATACTTTGTAAACTCATTGTCTCCATAAAAAGGACCAGTAGGTCCTGCCGTTGAAAGTGTGGAGAGTAGTACCATCTCTTCATCAACATATAAAAAACTTGGACTGCCACTGTCTCCACTTACTGGACTGTGGTGCATAAATGCGTACGCGCCATATGCGCCACCTGTAACAATAAAAGAGTCTGTTGTATGTCCATAAGAAGTATAGCTATAGAGAGATTTTATCTCTTCAAGTGAGGTTTTCCTTTTTTGATCGGTAGAGACAAAAGGGACGTTGTTTAGTTCATTGCTGTACTTTTGACCTTCAGCATTTTGTCCATCAATAATAGAGTAGACCTTAACACTATGTGGCACAGGATAATTCAGTTTTGCTATTGCTGCGTCAAAGATTCTATTATCATAATCACTCCCACTTTGAAAACTTCCGAGGTTACGTGTAGCCACAATGGTGCGCTCCACTTTTTCGCCATCTTTAGTATAAAAGGCAACGGTTGCCCCAACAGAACGTTGGTAGTGAGAGGCTAAAACCATGTGTTGACTGGTGATGAGTGTTCCTGCTTGAATAGCGTTCCATGATATTCCACTATAATCAAAATGACTCGCCCAATTATCTTGAATATATGCAAGCTTCGAGGGCAAGGTGACATCTGTTTTAAAAATATCTTTATCCGCTTCTACAAAGTTTGTAGCAATAGTAGTGTCCATCTGCGCTCTTAAGTAGTCACCTACACTTTGTCCCTGTGCTTGCGCTAAGGCCTCAAGATCGATGGTCTTGATAAAGTTTCTATCATCAACTTCCTCTTCCACATCAACGATCTCTACACTAAGAGTTTGTTCTGCACTATTTCCTGAAGCATCAGTAGCAATAGCGATAAAAGAGTAGTTTATCTTTTTCTCATAATCAGGACTGCGTCTAAAAACTACTTTTCCACTTTTCAGATCTATCTCAAAACTGTTAAAATCAACACCTGATAAAGTATAAGTTACATTTGAGTCTGTGTCGCTGGCATGCAGGGTTATAAGCTCTAACTGATTTTCCTCAACGCTAATAACAGCGTTTTCTAAAGGCGTAAAGGTAGGAGAAGTTTGATCCGTCGAGTTGTCTAACAGATCTAAGATGGTGATAATGGTGTATTTGATACTGACATTTCCAGCTTCATCACGCGCTATGGCTCTAAAGCCATAAGAGCTTTGTGTATCAAAGTTTGGGGCCTCTTTAAAAGTAACATCTCCACTCACAGCATCAACCTCAAAACTCGCAGCACTCTGTCCTAGCGCGATAGAGTAGGTGATAGCAGACTGTGCATCCAGCGCGCTAAGTGTTAATACCTTGGTCTCATTTTCATACACATAAATATCTTTGGGAGATTTGAAAACAGGAGCGATAACGTCAATCAGTGTCTCATTAACATCTTCAATAGTGATGCTTAGATTCAAATCACTACTATTATTCACACTATCACCAGCGCGCACAAGTAAAGAGTAATGTGTCTGATTTTCAAAATCTGGTGCACTCTTAAAGGTCAATCTCCCACTATTTGCATTGAGATTGAAAAAGGCAATGTCTCCTTGAAGAAGAGAGTAGGTGACATTGGGAACATGTTCTTTTAATGAAAGCGTCACAACCTCTATCTGATTTTCTTTGACACTTATCTCTTTAGGTGTAGTAAAGATAAGCGCTGTGAGAGGTGATACAGTTGTATTTTGCTCTGATAAAACATTAAGATCTTTTTCTTTTTCAACAGTAACGGCGACATCATCACATGCACTAAAACCTACAACAAGACATAAAGACACAACAACACTAATAAAACTTTTCATACAAACTACCTTCAAATATTTAATGGCAGTAATTTATCTAAATATTGATTAACTCAGGCTTATGATTTTGTAAAGGAAACTAACGGTCTCATGTAACTGACGTATCGAACTTTTGTTCGAAATGGGCAGCTATCCTTTGTTTTAGTCAGTCTTATTGTTAAACTTCACCCCTTTGGTGATTTATTTTAATTTCAATTTGTTTTTCATAATTTTCTATTCCTTCATTCATATTTTGAATTTGTAAAATAATGGGCTCTTTATTTTTAGTTTGTGTTTCATAACGCAGAAGGGTTAGCATTGGCTTTATTTTTTGTTGTATTGCGTTTTATTCTCTTTCAAACTTAGTTATAGCGAAAAATACCGTTCTAA
>JADGDM010000054.1 GCA_016744905.1 Sulfurimonadaceae bacterium
AAATATTTATTGCTGTTTTATACAGTTTTTGCACTCTCTTTTTTAACGGCTTGCGAATCAACAAATAGTAATGAAAAAGTAGTTAATCCAGTAGAGATAAATACAAGCAAAAAATCTGTATTTGACAACAACAGTTCTATTATTATTGATCCAAATGAAATCAATACAAGTATCGAAACAAATAGTACACTCTCTAAAGAAGCATCTTTAAGTTTGTTAAGTGATAGGGTTCTCTCTTTTAATTATTATAGCCCACCATATTTTCGAACCGATACAATCACGATGGATGATACCGTTACAGTTGTGAGTATTATTAATGATATAAAAGAAGTGGAAATTAATGGTCTGACAGAAGCCGGACGAGTGGTAAAATGTGTGAGTCATTTTGGAGAGTATCCATACTATTGTTCATGGGAATTAGATAGGGGTTCTTCAAATAATTATCTTTTTAATATAGATGATAATAATGTGCGCGGCTTTTACTCTTTATCTGCTCCCGGTGAAGATGCCCTAAGCTCAGTTAGTGATCACTACGATACGAACTTAAGCCTTGAGAGCAACATATCTAACTAAAGATGCCTATACTTGTATTAAGTATGTCACTACTTAATGCAAACGAGCTGATTCATGAAAACTCCTCTTATCTAAAACAACACGCAACAAATCCTGTCAATTGGCTTCCATATAATGATGAGAGTTTTGAGTGCGCACAAAAAGAGTGTAATCTATCTTCCTCTCTAATAGATTGGGGATTCTGAGCTCTAACAGGGAATTACACACCATCGCCTTAATAAAAAAAGCATTTTATGAGATGAAGATAAATATTGAAAAGAGGGTGTTTTAGTTCCAGCACTTCTATGATAAAATGCCATAAAACAGTATGTTCTAACAGATTAGAGGGAAAGATGAATTTTTTAACTTTTGAATCATTTATAAGTATTGATGTGATGATTGTTTTTTATTATTTGGGTTCTTTTTTGATGCCTATCGCCTTATGGATATCACTATTTTGGGTGATTAAAAAATATGCATTTTTAGAAAAAATATATCGAAGTGATAAAAAATCTTTGTTTGTTATGTTGATTATTTGGTTAATTAGAAAAATCAAATTTTTTGATAAGTATTTTTATGAAAAACTCAAATGGCGTAATTTTAGTTTTTCCCAAAAAATCAAATTTGTTCTTTTATTTATTGCTCTCCTTTTTATGTTTGAACTATTTTGGAGATTGATTTTTGAATACTTAATTGCTTTTATGCAGATGCATGAAGCACTTTCAACTTGACTTTTATAGGATATTTTAAATGAAACTTTATATTGATGGGGATGCCTTCCCAAACCTTTTAAAACCCATTGTACTACGCGCTATTGAGCGTCTTAAAATAGAGACTTTGGTAGTTGCCAATAAAAAGATTAATATAGGTAAGTCTTCGCATATAGAGTATATTATCGTAGAGCAGGGTGCGGATGTGGCGGATATGAAAATTGTGGAGTTGGTAGAAGAGGGAGACTTGGTTATTACGGCAGATATCCCCCTTGCTGATCATATCATTACTAAAAATGCCCACGCCATAGATCATAGAGGTGAGCTTTATAGTGTGGATAATATTAAGCAGTATTTGGCGATGCGTGATCTGATGGAGAGCATACGTGAAAGTGGAGAGATGACTGGAGGTCCCAAACCTTTTGGACAAAAAGATGCCCACGCTTTTGCCAACCAATTTAATGCTTTTTTGAGTAAATTCTTTAAATAATTATCTTTTGCAATGGTTTTGCAATGCTTTTAAGTCATACTGAAATGAAGTAGACAGTATGGATTGATGGCAAATATACACATACCTTTAAAATCCTTCTCCTCTTTTTTCCCATGACTATGTTGACTGACAATAAGGAAGATAGAGACTCTCTGCCAAACGATTTGTAGGAGAATATTATGTCTAAATTATACTTTTCAAAGTTGTTAATAGTTTTAATGCTTTTAACTTTGGTGTCTTTTCCGCTGAATGCAGGGGCAGGACTGCAAGTAAGCAGTGTAGAAATAACGACTATAGATGAGGGATCGCTTTACGATTATGCGCTTAGCGGTGAAAATGGTGAGCCAAATCCAGCTCTTACTTTTAGTGTCACTCCCAATACCACGCTTCCTTCTTTTTTAAATCTCGATTTTGTGTTTGATGAACATGCTTCTACCGTAGCGGGAGGCAATGCTAAGGGCAATGCAACAAACCAGTTAAGTGATCCTTCTACCATAGCGCTGGACACTTTTGGTAATATTTATGTGGCAGATACCTATAACCATCGTATCATGAAATGGACTCCAGGTGATGTTAACGCAACGGTAGTCGCGGGAGGTAATGGTTCAGGTACGGCAACAAATCAGTTAAAAACTCCTCATGGAGTAGCGATTGATAGCTCGGGTAATATTTATGTATCGGATTTTTATAACAATCGTGTCATGAAATGGGCTCCAGGAGCGACAGAAGGAGTAGTCGTGGCCGGGGGAAATGGTTATGGTAATGCAGCAAATCAGTTTCAACTTCCCCATGGAATAACGCTTGATAGCGCGGGCAACATGTATGTAGCGGATTCACAGAACTACCGTGTAATGAGATGGGATGTTAACGCAACAGAGGGCGTGTTGGTAGCCGGAGGTAATGGACGTGGTTCGGACACAGATCAATTTGATGCTGGCAATGCAGTAGCGCTTGACGCTTCAGGCAATATATATGTAGCGGATTATTCTAACGACCGTATCATGAGATGGGCGCCAGACGCTACAGAGGGTGTCCTTGTGGCCGGAGGGAATGGTTCAAGTGCCGCAATGAATCAGATAAATAATCCTTTAGGAGTAAGCGTAGACGCTTCGGATAATATCTATGTAGCAGATACCTCTAACCACCGTATCATGAGATGGGCTCTAGGCGCGACAGAGGGGGTGCAAGTGGCGGGAGGCAATGGTTTTGGATCTGCAACAAATCAGTTGTTTTCTCCTAATGGAGTCACGCTTGATACTTCGGGAAATATGTATGTGACAGATACAAAAAACCAGCGTATTCAAAAGTTCAATGGATTTTACGCACTGAGGGGAACCCCGACAAACGAAGATGTAGGTGTTTATGATATCAATCTGACGCTTAGCGATGGCACACAAAATGTTGCGCATAATTTCACACTTGCCGTGAACAATGTTGACTTTCCTCCAGTAGACATCTTTCTTTCTCCTTCACAAATATCTGAAAATAGTGTCACAAATACTGTGATTGGCGTTTTAAACACAGTAGATCTTGACAGCAATGAGACACATGTTTATAGCATCTGTACATCGCCTGGTACAGATGATGCAAATTTTTCACTCAGTGGAAACTCTTTACTGAGCAATGGTATGTTTGATTATGAGGCTAAAGGCAGTTACTCTGTCTGTATAAAAAGTACCGACTCTGCTTCACTAAGTCTTGAGAAAAATGTAACGATAAAAATTGTCAATATAAATGAGTACGCGCCGACGGTGACAAGCACACCAGAAAGCAGTGTCGCAGAAGAGATTTTTTACGACTATGTTCTAAGTGGGAGCGATGGTGATAATGATGCGCTTAGTTTTAGTATTAATTCAAACAGTACGCTTCCTTCTTGGTTGAGTCTAAATCTTATGTTTACAGATGAAAATGCTTCTACAGTAGCTGGAGGGAACAATTCAGGCTCCGCAGTCAATCAGTTAGACTATCCTCATGAAGTTATTATCGACGGATGGGGTAACAGTTACGTAGCGGATACATCTAACCACCGTATAATGAAATGGGCTCCAGGCGCGACTGAGGGTGTGCTTGTTGCCGGAGGTAATGGTGAGGGAAATGCGACAAATCAGTTGGCGTATCCCTATGGAATAACGCTTGACAGTTTGGGGAATATTTATATAGCGGATACCTATAACCACCGTATACTGAGATGGGAATCAGGTGCTCAAGAGGGTGTGGTTGTCGCTGGAAATAACGGCTTAGGCGACGGAACAAATCAGTTTAATTATCCTATTGGTGTGACTTTTGATGCTTCGGGTAATATGTATGTGCTGGACAAAGTTAATAGTCGGGTAATGAGATGGGTACCAGGAGCGACAGAAGGCGTGCTTGTCGCTGGAGGTAACGGTCGAGGCACTGCGACAAATCAGTTGAACAATCCAGATGGAATAACGCTTGATAGTTTGGGTAATATTTATATAGCAGATACAACCAACCATCGTATAATACGATGGGCACCAGGAGGAATAGAAGGTGTGGTTGTCGCTGGAGGCAATGGTTATGGATCTGCAACAGATCAGTTGGCTAATCCCAGCGGAGTAACACTTGATGATTGGGGTAACATTTACATAGCGGATTTATCTAACAACCGTATCATGCGATGGATCTCAGGAGCAACAGAAGGAGTGCTTGTCGCTGGAGGTAATGATCGAGGCTCTGCAGCAAATCAGCTATCTTCTCCTATTGGAGTCACTCTTGACGTCTCTGGAAATATTTATGTAGCAGATTCAAGTAATCATCGAATCCAAAAATTCAATGGACTGTTCGCGCTTCAAGGAACCCCAATGAATGCAGACGTTGGCGTTTATGACATCAATCTTACTCTCAGCGATGGTAACAATGAGGTTGCGCATAATTTTGTGATTACTGTTAATAACATCAATGATGCGCCAACAGCAAGTAATGTAGAGATCGGAGTGAATGAAGACAGTGTAAAAATATTCAGCGCAGATGATTTTAACGTTAGCGACATAGATGTGGGTGACACAATGGACTTCCTATATATAAGTAGCGTACCAGATAGAGGCGTTTTAAAATACAATGACGTCAATGTCATCATGAATCAAAAAATATCTGATTTTTCCTTATTGACATTTACTCCAGAGTTAAATGAATTTGCTGCTCCCTATACGAGTTTTGAATTTATCGTCAATGATGGAGAAGCAAATTCTACATCGGCGTACACAAGTACTATCAATGTTCTAAGTGTCAACGACGTTCCAAACATCATTATCTCTTCAACACTAACAACCAACGAAGACTATGGACAATCATTGAGCTTCTCATTATCCGACGTTGAAGACGCTAATCTAACGCTTAAAATAGAGTCCAACGCCACGAATGCAGTGGTAAGCATTTTAGGAACGGATGTAACGTATACCCCAACACTGAACTACAACGGAAGCGACAGCTTCACAGTAAGCACTACCGACAGCGACGGTGCGAAAGTAACACAAACCATCAGTGTAACGGTATCTTCAGTTAATGACATTCCAACCATTACAATAGAGTCAATACTAGAAACCGATGAAGATAATATTCAATCATTAATCTTTTCATTATCCGATGTTGAAGACAGCGCGCTAACACTCAATGTAGAATCCAATGCAAGCCATGGGGTGGTGAGTATTTCAGGAATGTATGTTGTTTATACCCCAACACCCAACTACTACGGAAATGACAGCTTTACAGTAAGCACCACCGACAGTGATGGTTCTAAGGTCACTCAATCCATTACTGTCATCGTAGCTTCGCTCAATGACATTCCAACCATCACCATCGCTTCAACACTGACAACCAACGAAGATTATGGACAATCATTAAACTTTTCCTTATCCGATATTGAAGACGTCAATTTAATGCTGAAGGTGGAATCAAATGCCAGCAATGGAAGTGTCACTGTTTCCGAATCAAATGTAGTCTACACCCCAACACCTAACTATAACGGAAGTGACAGTTTCATAGTGAGTACCACTGACAGCAACGGTGCGAAAGTAACACAAACCATTAGCGTCACCGTAGCTTCAATTAACGATATCCCAACCATAACAATAGATTCAACACTCACAACCAACGAAGACAACGAAATATCATTAAGCTTTACTTTTAACGATGTTGATGAAGACACCGTAAGCGCTTTTGAAAAAATAGCCCCAACAAATGGAGCGATCTCAATATCGGGAACAATAATCACCTATACTCCAACACCCAACTACAATGGAGATGATATCTTTAGTATTACAATGACAGATCACGCAGGATACACTACCGATAAAACCATCACGGTAACAGTATCCGCAGTCAACGATATTCCGAAGATAACTATAGCTTCAACTCTGACAACCAATGAAGACAACACCCAATCATTGACTTTCTCTCTGTCCGATGTTGAAGACAGTAGCGCGCTGGCACTTAACATAGAGTCCAACGCTACTAATGGAACCGTCACTGTTTTAGGAAGTGACGTAAGCTACACCCCAACAGCAAACTATAACGGAAGCGACAGCTTCACAGTCAGCACCACCGACAGCGACGGAGCGAAAGTAACGCAAACGATTAGCATTACAGTAGCCAGTGTAAACGATATTCCAACCATCACTATTGATTCAACACTCACAACACAAGAAGATGGAAGCAGCAGTCTAAGCTTTAGTGTCATGGACGTCGATGACGACACTGTCCTTCCAACCGTTTTTACCAACGCTTTGTATGGAACAGTAGTTATTGAGGGAAGTACATTAAACTATACCCCAACACTTAACTACAATGGTGAAGACAGCTTTACTCTACTCTTTGATGATGGAAATGAAGGCTTAGTTAGTAAAACAATCACAGTAACCGTATCCTCAGTCAACGATATACCAACAATCAGCATAACAAATACACTGATAGTCAATGCAGATTCCAGCACTACAATAACTTTTACTTACTCGGATATTGATGAAGATATTGTTAGTGCAACACTTCAAAGTGATCCTTTGCATGGAGTGGTCACGATTAATGCAACAAATATTATATATACTCCCGTTACTGGATATGTAGGTAGTGATAATTTTTCACTCTCTTTGAGTGATGCTCAAGGGTATGTTCTTATTAAAACAGTAGACGTTACTGTTCTTGCCAATACCATGAGTGTTGATGTTACAACGCCAAGTACCAATGAATTGACATCAGAGATCAGCGTCACTGAGAATAACATGACAACCGTTACAACAACATTTGAAGATGAGAGCACTCAAGTAACTATTATTAAAGTCAGCGCGCCAGAAAGTGCTATCAAAGTAAGCTTAGATAATAATCAAAGTATTTATATCCTAAAAACTACTTCAACAGAGAAGAACACCAGCGCAGAAACGATAGCGATAGTCAACCCAGATGCAACAGTACTCAACAGACAGATAGTCAGTGATGAGAACAACCTCACTAGGACAACTGAAGTACAAGTAAGTCGCAATAATGTTCAAACAACTATAGATGAAGCTGGAACCCTTACAACATCATCTCTCTTTACCTCAGACACTGGAGTTGAATCAAGCACAACAGTAAGCATGAATCATGATGGAGGAACACTTCATACATCAAGCTTCACAACACCAGATGGAATAACAAGTACTTTACGACTAGAGACCCCTGTTTCAGGAACAACCACAGAATTTAAAGCGGATGGCAGTACCAAACTAAGTTCACCAGTCATGGTCTCAGATAACAATTCTACAACAGAATTTAGCGTAGAAATAACGCCTGAGGGTATCATCAAACCCGTGATGATTATCACTAAATCCGATGGAACACAAAGAGTCGTTGCCTTTGTAGAGTTAAGTGTTAACTCGAATAGTGAATTTTTAGTACAGATAGTAGAAGAAGCTGATGGATCAATCAGCCTTAAAATAAGAACACTCATACCAGACAGTGGTATAAAAAGGTTGAAGTAAATGAAAAAGATATTAATAACACTGGCAAGTATCTTACTCGTAATGGGTGTGGGTGCTTGTAGCAGCGATAATAATGACAATACAACACAAGAAACACCACCCGTAGTCATACAGATGATAATAGACCAACCCTATACCCTTAATATAGGTGATGAGATAAAAAAAATCTCATCAGACGCCACCGTAGAAATCACGCAAAATTCTCAAGAAGCAGATACTGAGTACACTTTAGTTCAGGGTGAAGCGGAGATTGTTCGGGTGGTTTTATTTTAGGATGTGAAGAGATGATGACTGAATCTGCTGTGATAAATACAGATACTTCATATTTTGGACGTTAATTAAAAACTGTCTTCGATGATATTAGCCTGAGGTTTTCCAATAAAATAACCTTGGGCATAGTCAATATTACACTCTTTTACGATATCCAATATCTCTCTATTAGAAACGTACTCTGCTACGGTTTTGATGCCCATGGTATGGGCAAGATCTGCTATGGCTTTAACGATGGTTTGATGGTTCGGATTTTGTTGTATATCTTTGATAAAAACAGCATCAAGTTTGATATAGTCCATTTTGATTTCTAAAAGACGAGAAAAATTAGAGTTGTCTACACCAAAGTCATCTACCGCAACCTTAAACCCCATCGCTTGCAGTGCGCGCAGCTGAGGTAAGGTCTCTTCATTTTCTTCTTGAAAACTGACTTGTTCAAGTACTTCTAAGCAGACACGCTTAGGTTTTATATTGTGACGTTGAAGTTTCTCTTTCATAAAATCAACCAGATAATTTTCTAGTAAATCCCACTGTGTGATGTTGAGTGAAAACTCATGTGTATTATTCTCAAAAAAGCTAAAACTTTTATTGATCATCATACGTGTGACGGAGGTGATTAGACCAAGACGTTCTGCTGCTTTGATAAAAAAATCAGGCGTAATCATTTCACCATTGTGAAAACCGCGTGCTAAGACCTCGTACTTATAAATTTGTCGGGTGTTAATATTGGCAATGGCTTGATAGTGAGGGATGATGTCATTGTTTAAAATGAGCTCTTTAGTAATACTCAACCACTTCATCTCTTCTACGCCACAATCAATCATATCTCTATTATCATCATAAATATAGTAATGTCTAGGACCCAGTTTTTTTGCATTATCTAAGGCATACTCTGCCTCAAGTACAGGTTCGTTTTCATTATGACACTCGCCTGCACCGATACAGAAAGTGAGGTTAATCTCTTGACCATCAACTTCAATGTTTGTTTGATCAAAAAAACTAAGAATCTGAGCACAAAACTCCTCTATTTTGTCTCTTTCTTTGATTTTTGAGAGAATGATAAATCTATCAGATTCTGATTTAAGTAATTCCATCTCTTTTCGAATGTGAATAGTCAGTACTTGGGCAACTTTTTCGATGATTAAATCAGCAAATGATTTGCCATACTCTTTATTAAAAAGTGAAAAATTTGAGATATCAAATATAATAAGGTAGTTGTAATGGTGGTGTTCTAACATCTCTATCAGTGCAAAGTTGTTTGGGAGTTTGGTTAATGCATCATGTTTGGCTAAAAATTCAACCTTATCATTTTGCGTACTTAGCTCTTTTTCTAAATGTCTATTTCTATTATGAATAGAGAGGGCTTTTTTTGATAAAGTCCTCTCTAGTTTTTGAAGTTTTGATTTAGAATTATGTTTCATATCACAATTTTACCCGAATAATAATTAGTTTACGAGTAAGGCAGTGATATCATCTTCTATATCTTTAGGTTTGGTTGAAGAACCATAGCGCGCTAGAACCTTGCCATTTTTATCAACTAAAAATTTAGTAAAGTTCCATTTAATACCCTCTGTCCAGAGAAAACCACTCTGAGCATTTTTAAGATAAACATATAAAGGGTCTGCATGGTCTCCATTAACTTCTATCTTTGAAAACATATCAAAGTGAACATCATAGTGTCCCTCACAGAAAAAACGAATCTCTTCATTGGTGCCACTCTCTTGTTCTCCAAATTGATTTGATGGAAATCCCAGCACCATAAAGTCTTCATTTTTATGTGCCTGATAAAGTTTCTCTAATCCTTCGTATTGAGGGGTGAATCCACACTCGGAGGCGACATTTACAATCAGTAAAACCTTCCCTTTGTATTGAGACATGGAAATCTCTTTGTCTTCAATATCTTTAACTTTAAAATCATATATGCTCAATGTTTTTTCTCCTGCATGTAGTGCGCCAGTTAGTAAGATGAGGCTAAATAGCCATGGGGTTAAATACTTCATACTCATGTTTTAGCCTTTTGTAGATAAACCTTTGATAAAATCAAGTTATTATTTTAACTAATTAAGGAGAGTTGGTGTCATATTCTCATATTAAGCTAGATCCATCATTTAAGCCACAGGGACTATTAAAAAACAGACATGTTCAAACACTTTATTCTAACTTTTTTAGAAAACAGGAAGTACCTAGTGTGGAGCAAGAAATTTTTGAGTTGGATGATGGTGATTTTCTAGAGTGTTATTGGCATAACAAAGAGGCTTTAGAAAAAGAAGAGACTTCTATTGTTGTTTTGTTCCATGGATTAGAGGGCTCTTATAAATCCCCTTATATTGAAGGGATGATGCACGCTTTTAAGAAAGAGGAATACGCCATTGTTTTGATGCACTTTCGTGGTTGTGGAGAGAGTGTAAATCGACTGCCTCGTGCATATCACAGTGGAGAGACAGAAGATGCAAAGACATGGTTACGTGCTCTTCATGCACGCTATCAAAATAGCCCACTTTATTGTGTAGGTTTCTCTTTAGGGGGAAATATGCTTTTAAAACTTTTAAGTGAGATAGATGAAACGTTGCCTATAAAAGCTGCAGTGAGTGTCTCTGCCCCCATGCAACTTGATGTTTGTGCAGATCAGATGGAAAAAGGGTTTTCACGGGTATATCAAAATCACTTGATGAAAAATTTAAAAAGATCACTGCTAGAAAAGTATAAAACACACAATATGCAAGCCCTTATTGATGTGGATGAAAAAGAAGTGTCTAAAATGGTGAGTTTTTGGAAGTTTGATGATGTATATACGGCGCGTATTCATGGATTTAAGTCAGCGCAAGATTATTATACACGTTCAAGTTCAAAACAGTATCTCAAAAAGATCAAAACGCCCACTTTAATTCTCCATGCATTTGATGATCCTTTTATGACGCCAGAAATACTGCCGAATAAAGATATGCTAAGTGAAGATATTACTTTAGAAGTTTATGCAAATGGTGGGCATGTTGGATTTATAGGAGGAAGTTTATTTAATCCAAGTTATTGGTTAGATAAACGAATTGTTGATTATTTCAAGATATCGTGATATACTCGTTAAATAATAATTAATTATATGCTCATAAGGTTTGAATTGTGAAAAAGTTGTTCTATTTTGTCATGATGATATTTGTGATATTTTTCATCTCTTCTTGTGATAAGCGTTCAAAAAACAGTTATGTACCAGAGTATTCAACAAGTCCTCTAGTACTTCAGAAAACTGTCTATATTTTTGGAGTACATCCTCTACATAATCCTACACACCTTTTTAAAGTATATCAGCCAATGATAAAGTATATAAATGCACGTTTAGAGGATAGTGAACTACGTTTAGAAGCGTCACGAAATTATGCGGCATATGACAAAAAACTTTTTTCTGGTTATTTTGATTTCTCTTTACCAAATCCTTATCAAACAGTGACAGCTGTAAAAAATGGCTATAAAATATTTGGAAAAATGGGGGATGATGAAAATTTTAGAGGCATCATCTTAGTACGAAAAGACAGTAGTGTAAAAGAGGTTAATGATTTAAAGGGGAAAACAGTGAGTTATCCCGCACCTACAGCCCTAGCCGCTACGATGATGCCCCAATGGTTTTTGTATCAAAATGGACTAGATATAAATAATGATATAGTAAATTCTTATGTTGGTTCACAAGAGTCATCTATTATGAATGTATATTTAGGAAAATCAATGGCTGCTGCAACATGGCCACCTCCTTGGTTGGCTTTTATGAAAGAGAGACCAGAAATAGCCAAAGATTTGATAGTAAAATGGCAAACCAGTGCATTACCAAATAATGGATTGGTAGTGAGAGCAGATGTTCCTCAGGACTTAGTAGATAAAGTATCTGAAATCATTTTTAACCTACACACCCACGAAAAAGGTCGTGAAATACTAAAAGCGATGGAACTCAGTCGCTATGAGCGCGCTACTAATAGAGGGTATGATCCAGTACGTAAGTTTTTAAAAAAGTTTGAAGATGAAGTACGTCCTATAAGGATGAATGATGAATAGTTTTCGGTTTCAACTGATCTATGGTATAGGGATTTTAGCGTTTTTACTCTTTGTCTCCTTTGCCTTTGTTAATTATAAAAACCAAGAGATATTTTTACATGAAGAAGCCCTTAAGCAAGCCTCCAATCGTTCTCTCGCTTTGGCCACTAACAGCAGAGTATGGGTGCTGGCAAATGATTATATAGGTTTAGAAGAAGTACTCAATAGTTTCTCTATTTATGATGACTTGGTTTTTGCATCGATTATTAATATGGATGGAAAAATTATTGCGCATACAAAGCGTGAATACATCGGAAAATATATTGCAGATGAGAAGCGTGTAAAATATCTAAAAAAAGTACGTATACCTGTGGCTACTCATAATGATGAAAGTCAGATTTTATTACATGATATGCAAAATATTGATATTGTCCAGATAATTCATAATGGAAATCAACATATTGGTATTGTTAATATACGTATTGATCAAAGTATACGAGAAGAGACAATAAACGCAACAATGATTAGAGGAATACTTTTTACCTTAAGTTCTTTGCTCTTGGCCATGATTTTTGCATATTTCACTGCCAATGGATTGACCCAACGTCTGTTGAGCCTTCTAAAAACCATGAAAAAAGTGAGACATGGTGATAAAAGTGTGCAAGCAGATGAAGAGGGTGTTTCCGAGATGTCTGTTTTAGCCCATGAGTTTAATGTGATGTTGGAGACACTTAATAAAACAGAAGCGATGAATACCAAACTAAGTGAGCGTCTAGAGTTGGCTTTTGTAGGAAGTCATGATGGATTGTGGGACTGGAATCTTATTGAAAATACTATCTATTTCTCACCTCTTTGGAAAGAGATGCTGGGTTATAGTGATAAAGAACTTTCTAATGAACTAGAAACATGGTCAAATCGTGTTCATACAGATGATGCAAAAAAAGCTTGGGCAGATATTCAAAAGCATATTGAGGGTAAAAATGATTTTTATGAAAATATTCATCGACTAGAGCATAAAGATGGACACTGGGTTTGGATACTGGCGCGTGGAAAAGCACTTTATGATGATAATGGTAAAGCAATACGTATGGTGGGAACCCATACAGATGTTAGTGCAGATAAAGAGAAAGAGCTTAAGTATCTCCATCAAGCACAGATAGTAGCTCAAGTGCAAGACAGTGTTATTACTACAGACCTTGATGGGAATATTACCAGTTGGAATTTGGGGTCTACTCAAATGTTAGAGTATACCGAAGACGAAGTTCTAGGTAAACCGATGTCAATGATACATCGTCATGAAGATATCGAAATAAATATAGACACTATGGGCAGACTACTCGCAGAAGGCTCATTGAACATAGACTCTTATCTTGTGAAAAAATCAAAAGAGGTTGTTCCTGTTTCAGTCTCATTGTCTGTATTATTTGATGAAGAAGGTAATTCAAGAGGTTTTATTGGTGTTAGTCAAGATATCTCTTTACGTAAAGAATCAGAAAAAGCACTCTTAGAGCAGAAGAATATTTTAGATTATCAAGCGCATCATGATGTTTTGACGTCGTTACCAAATAGATTACTTTTTTCAGATCGTTTAGAACAAGCGGTTATTAAAAATTCAAGACATAATGAAAACTTCGCTCTATTTTTTATAGACTTAGATCAGTTTAAACAGATCAATGACTCTTTAGGTCATGATTATGGGGATGAGGTACTACAAATTGTTGCAACCCGTTTACAGGGTTTAATCCGTAAAGAAGATACTCTAGCGCGCTTGGGAGGCGATGAATTTACTATTTTAATGCATGGAATTTCAAAGGCAGAAGATGCGTCTTCTTTGGCAATAAAAATATTAAAGAGTCTTTCTCAAAGCATGAAAATTGGCGAAAACACACTTTATATCTCATGTAGCATCGGTATTAGTCTCTGTCCTGAAGATGGTACGGATGTTCAAAATCTACTTAAATTTTCTGACGCTGCGATGTATAGGGCAAAAGATGAGGGACGTAATAATTTTCAATTTTATTCAGTAGAGATGACGCAAAGAGCCTTTGATCATGTTGCCATGGAAGCGAGCTTAAGAAATGCCTTGGTAAATGATGAATTTATTGTCTATTATCAAACACAAATAGATGCGCTAAGTGACAAAATAATTGGTATGGAAGCACTAGTAAGATGGGAACATCCAACACTGGGAGTGGTCTCACCTGCACATTTTATTCCTATTGCTGAAGAGTCAGGACTTATTATTCAACTCGATCAGTGGGTGATGCAAACTGCCATGAAGCAACTTCGCTCTTGGTATAACATGGATTTAAATCCTGGACGTTTGGCGCTTAATCTAGCGATTAAACAGCTACAGCAAGATGATTTTTTAGACATCCTTCACGATAAGCTGAGAGAAAGTGGCTGTCATGCAGAGTGGATTGAACTAGAAGTGACTGAGGGTAAAATTATGTCACATCCTGAAGATGCGATTTCGATGTTAGAACAACTAAGCGCGCTGGGTATAAAACTGGCTATTGATGACTTTGGTACGGGTTACTCATCTTTATCTTATTTGAAACGTTTGCCTATTGATAAACTTAAAATCGATCAATCTTTTATACGTGATCTTCCAGGGGATGCTGATGATGTAGGAATTGTACAAGCCATTATCGCACTTTCAAAAAGTTTACATCTAGATGTTATCGCTGAAGGCGTTGAACAAATAGATCAAAAAGATTTTTTAGTGGCCAATGGTTGTTCTAATATTCAAGGATATCTTTATCATAAACCCATACCTGCAAATGAGATGGAAGCTTTATTAAGAAGTAAAAAAGAGCTTTCTTAATCTTCTTTGACTATAATTGAGAGATTAAACAACTAGGTACTTTTATGCAAAAAATTATTCGCTTTTTCTTAGATAATGTTCACTTAAACCACTTTTTACTTTTCTTCCTCCTAATCTCGGGTGTTTACTCTTATATCAAAATCCCTAAAGAGATGTTTCCGGATATGGCACTGAATAAAATCATCGTCTCTGGTGCCTACGCTGGGTCGAGTGCAAATACACTTGATAAGATGGTGGTACGTGATATTGAAGATGATGTATCCGCTGTTAGTGGGGTTTCTAAGATAGAAAGTGTGATTTCTCCGGGTAAATTTTCTGTTATTTTGACATTAGATAGTGATTCTAAAGAGATAGATGTTCTTAACCGTGTTAAAGATGCTATTGCCAATGTCGGGCAAAATCTTCCTAGTGATATGAATATGCCTACCGCGCGCTCACTGGTCAAGATCCGTGACTTTATGAAACTCTCTATCTCCTCAGAGACATTAGACTTTGATACACTTTTAGCAAAAACAAAAGAGATTCGCTCAAAACTCTTGAAGTTTAATCATGTAACAGAAGTCAATATTTATGGTGACTCAGATAAAGAGATCGAAATTAAACTTGACGCAGAAGCGATACGTGCTTATGAGCTTAATCCCAATGCGATTATTGATGTTATACGTAATCTCTCCTATACATTTCCCATTGGTGATATTGATGATAGTGATGAATTTATCTTTGTCTCTACTATCAATGGAAAGCAAAGTGTTCAAGAGTGGGGAGAGAGCCTTATTACTGTAGGGGATAAAACTCTCCTTTTAAAAGATATCGCCAGTATTAATATCTATCACCCACGTGATGTAACTATGGCCTCATTTAATGGACAAAAAGCAATCAATGTCGTTATGTACAAAGATATGGTAGGTGACTCTATTGCGATGTCAAAAGAGATGTACAAATATGTTGAAACCATTGATGCAGAATTTGACAATGTCAATTTAGATGTTTATCATGATAGCTCTATCCCTATCAAAAATCGTCTGAGCTTGATTATATCAAACCTCACACTTGGACTCATTTTAATCTTTTTTACCATGTATTTCTTGGTGAATCGAAATACGGCTATTGTTGTCTCTTTAGGAATTCCTTTCTCTTTTATTATTGGTCTATTGTTCCTTTATATTATGGGCTACTCTTTAAACCTTATCTCCTTAATTGGAGCACTGTTGGTTGTTGGTATTGCAGTGGATGATGCCGTGGTGGTTTCTGAAAATATTCAGCGACATATTGATGAGGGAATGACGCCAAATGAAGCAGCCTTTAAGGGTGCTAAAGAGGTAGCGATACCTGTTATCTTAGCAACAATGACCACCGTAGTGGCTTTCTTACCAATGTTTATGCTAACGGGAGAAATGGGCCTCTTTATACGACTTATACCTATCGTTGTTATTGCCGTTCTTTTTGGTTCACTTCTAGAGAGTTTTCTGTTTCTACCACTACATGCAAAAACAATTTTAAAAAAAGATATGCCTTCTCTTGACTGGACCTATGTGGATGAAAAGTATGAGAAAATCCTTCATAAACTATTGCACTATAAAAAAACGACACTATTGGTCTTTTTTGTAGGTGTTCCTATCTTAACCTTTGGTGTTTTAAAAACCCTCTCTTTTCAATTTTTTCCAACCTTTGATACAGATATGGTCTACATTACGGGAAAGTTAAAAACGAATACAACCTTAGAAGAGAGTTTTGATATCGCACATGAAATTGAGCTTGATCTTTATACAAAAAGAGATGAATATAATATCCTCTCAATATCAAATCTTAGTGGAAAACGTAAAACATTACAGATGGATTGGGAGACTGCGACCAACGCATTTTATATTACTATCGAGTTAAAAGATCGCGTTCCTGTAAACTTTGTAGAAGCCTATGTTAATCCATTTCTGGATTTTTCTTTTAATTTTAATGATCCTGATAAAACAAGAGTTCCCAGTTCATTTGAAATTGCGGATCAGTTAAGAGAGTTTATCAAGCCATACAGAGCAAAGTATGATTTTACTGAGCTCAGTGTTATGGAACGAAAAGTAGGGTTAATTAAGACCGATATTGAGTTGAATATTATTGGTAGTGATGGTGAAAAAATCCAGCGCGCTATTGGTGAGTTAAAAGCCAAAATGCAGAGCATTGAGAGTGTAAATAATGTTATGGACAATATCCGTTATGGGAAGATGGAATATAAAATTAAGTTAAACCATTACGCAGAGACACTGGGTCTAACAGAGAGTTTTGTCGCTTCATCTTTGAGTAGTTACTTCTTAGGTTCTCGTAAGGCGATGAGTTTCGATGATGATGGGGTTGTGACAATTACAACAGAATTTGAGCATAAAAACAGTATCAATCAACTGCGTAACTTTGATTTGGCCTTAAGTGATGGGCGTTTTGTGTCACTGCAAGAAGTGTGTGACTTTGTGAAGGTTCAAGATTATGAAAAAATAGAAAAAGATGATGGGCTTATTGTTAAAACAGTGAGTGCCAATGTTGATAAGCAAAGTACAACGTCAACCAAGGTTTTAGAGCAGTTAGAACCTTTGTTAGAAGAGATTAGAGCAAGTGGCTTAGAAGTTGCCATTGCAGGTGAAAAAGAGAAAAATGATCAATTGAAGCAAGATATGATTCGTGCGATTGTGGTTGCTATGTTTTTGATGTTGATTTTATTACTGTTGAAATTTAAAAAGATGAAATATGCTTTTATGATTCTCTCTGTTATACCCGCTTCCGTAGTAGGTGCATTGATTGGGCACGCAGTCATGGGTGAAAATATGGGAATGACTTCTGTTATTGGTCTTTTAGGATTAGCCGGTGTTGTTATCAATGATGGAATTATTATGTTGGACTTTTTACACTCCACACATAACTCCAAAACTTTTTATCGTCGTGCGAAACAACGACTAAGACCGATTTTAATTACTACTATTACTACCTTTATGGGACTTTCAACCTTGATATTTTTTGCTTCAGGGCAGGCTTTGATTATGAAACCTTTAGCGATCTCTTTAGGTTTTGGTCTGATGTGGGGAACCTTAATCAATCTTCTATATCTACCAACACTGTATGCCTTAGTAAATAAAATAGATCCTGAATATAACGAAGAAGATGAAGATGAAATTGATGAGATGGAAGAGGAAAAAGAAGAATTCACCTTGCCTAAAATGGAGAAAAATGATTTTACTTTTGGGGATGATTTAGGCGATGATCTTCCTTTCCCAAGTATGAAGTAATTTTAATTAAGGTATAATTTTTTAAAAGAGAGAGAACTATTCTAGGTGAGATAAATAAAAATAAGAAAAAGAATTTAAGGGGGAC
>JADGDM010000055.1 GCA_016744905.1 Sulfurimonadaceae bacterium
TTTTATAGCTATTCCAATAAGTAGTAAAATTGTAAAAATGCATGAAGATGAATTATTGCTAAATCATACAGATTTTGCAGAGGGAAGTGTCCCACAAATCTCAAAGTTGATGATAAGAAAAACATTTGTTGTCTCCAAAGAAGCTGTATTAAAAAAGTATGGAACATTAAGCCAAGAAGCTTATCAAAACTGTCACCAGTCATTTTGCCAACACTTTGGATGTTCTAATTGAATATAACTTCTAAAATATACATCGCAGGTCACAGAGGCCTAGTTGGTAGTGCTATAGTTAAAAACCTTGAATCAAAAGGTTATACAAACTTAGTCTATAGAACACACTCTGAACTAGACTTAATGGATCAAAGTGCCGTAGAAGAGTTTTTTAAAACAGAAAAACCTCAGTATGTGATACTCGCAGCTGCTAAGGTTGGTGGTATCGTGGCGAACAACACGTATCGTGCTGACTTTATCTATGAAAACCTTCAGATACAGAACAATGTGATTCACCAATCCTATGTTCATGGAGTAACAAAGCTTCTGTTTTTAGGTAGTACTTGTATCTATCCGAAGTTAGCTCCTCAGCCTATGGGAGAAGACTCTCTACTAACTTCTGCACTAGAGTATACCAATGAACCATATGCTATTGCAAAGATAGCAGGTATCAAGATGTGTGAGTCTTATAACATACAGTACGGTACAAACTTCATCTCAGTCATGCCAACCAATCTTTATGGGCCTAATGATAACTTTGACTTAGAGAAGTCTCATGTTCTTCCGGCACTACTTAGAAAGATGCATGAAGCTAAAGAGAACAATACTCCTGAAGTAGAGATCTGGGGAAGTGGCAAACCACGTAGAGAGTTTCTATACTCAGAAGATATGGCAGATGCTTGTGTATTTCTTCTAGAGAATAGAGACTTTAAAGATACGTATCAATCAAAAGACAATACAAATGACTCTTGTACACCAAACAGTGTACAGACAACAGAGATAAGAAATACACATATCAATATTGGTACGGGAGTAGACATCTCTATCAAAGAGCTGGCTGAGACTATCAAAAGAGTAGTAGGTTATACAGGTGAACTTAAATTCAATACAGATAAACCTGATGGAACTATGGTTAAGTTAACTGATCCTTCTAAGCTTCATAGGCTTGGGTGGAGGCATACGGTTGAGCTTGAGGATGGAATAGAGAGAGTTTATACGTGGTACAAACAATTTGTTATCTAAACTAAATGAACTCAAAAACCATCAAGGTTTTATGAAATACTTTAAAAACACCTCATGGCTCTTTGGAGAAAAAATTCTTCGTATGATAGTGGGACTATTTGTCGGAATTTGGATAGCGCGCTACTTAGGGCCTGAACAGTTTGGACTTTTCAGCTATGCTCAAAGTTTTGTGGGACTTTTTACCGCCATCGCTACGCTTGGACTGGACGGTATTGTAATTCGTGAACTCGTCAAAGATGAAACACGAAGAGACGAACTCATAGGAACGGCTTTTTGGCTAAAACTCATGGGGGCTATCGGCGTCTTAGTTGTACTGGCCATAGCGGTAAACTTCACATCAAATAATACTTACACCAATACTTTAGTCTTCATCATAGCCAGTGCGACTATATTTCAAAGCTTTAATGTCATAGATATGTATTTTCAAAGTCAAGTGATGAGCAGGTATATAGTTTATGCGAACATCATCAGTCTTTTTGTATCATCACTTATTAAAATAGCGCTCGTCCTAAACGAAGCGCCGCTAGAAGCTTTCGCATGGGTGGTCCTTTTTGATAGTTTTGTTTTGGCTGGTGGGTTTATTTACTTCTTTTTGAAAAATTCAGCGATCAAAATTCCACATTTGAAATTTAATAAATCAACTGCCTTTTCACTTTTACGTGACTCTTGGCCACTCATTCTAAGCGGAATCGTTATTTCCATCTATATGAAAATAGACCAAGTAATGATAAAAGAGATGATGAATGCCGAAGCGGTCGGGCAGTACGCAGCAGCCATACGACTTAGTGAAGCGTGGTACTTCATACCGATGGTAATAGCGTCTTCACTTTTCCCCGCCATAATTAACGCTAAAAAAATCAGCGAAGAACTCTACTACGCAAGGCTTCAGAAACTTTACGACTTAATGGTTTGGATAGCGATAGCCATTGCTCTTCCTATGACATTTTTGAGTGATTGGATAGTTGAACTACTTTATGGCGAACAGTACAAGCAAGCGGGAAGCGTTTTAATGATACATATTTGGGCAGGGGTTTTTGTGTTTTTAGGTGTGGCTAGTGGAAAGTGGCTTCTTGGAGAAAATTTACAAATTTTTTCCACTATAAATACCACTATTGGCGCTGGAGTTAACGTCATTTTAAATTATTTTTTAATTGAGAAGATGGGTATCGAAGGGGCAGCATGGTCCACACTAATCTCTTATTTTATCGCAGCATACTTGTCTTTGTCTTTTTTTAAAAAAACAAGAGCTAACTTTATTAATATAAGTAAAAGTTTATTACTAACAAGGATTCTATTTGCTAAAAAAAATTATTAAACTGCTTTTACCCACAAGTCTTATTAAAATGATGATTAAAATGAATCATAACTATTTCGATGGCTATGCTTTAAAATCATATTCACAAGAAGGTGAGGATATGATTTTAAGACGCTTATTTGAAAAACAGCAGATAGGCTTTTATGTGGATGTCGGTGCGCATCATCCAAAAAGATTTTCAAACACTTACTTCTTTTATAAGCAAGGTTGGGAAGGGATAAACATAGATGCTATGCCAAATAGCATGGTACCTTTTTCTAAAGTTCGCCCCAGAGATATCAATATTGAAAAACCTGTGTCGGATAAAAAACAAATCTTGACATATTACGCTTTTAACGAACCTGCTTTAAATGGATTTTCTAAAGAGCTATCGGAAGAGAGAGCTAAACAGGATAATAACTACCACATAATATTTGAAAAAGATATTGAAACATCCACTTTGGAAGAGATATTGGATGAGAATTTACCAAAAAATCAAGAGATAGATTTCTTGTCTATTGATGTTGAAGGCTTGGACTTCATGGTATTGCAATCAAATAATTTTAAAAAATATAGACCAAAAGTCATTTTAATAGAAATACTTGGAAGCAGTTTACACGATATTGAAAACAACGACATAACTCTATATTTAAAAGATTGTAATTATTCTATTTATGCCAAAGCTGTAAATACGGTTATTTTCATTACTGATGGTTTTCTAGATGAAAAATAAAAATGATATGCCATTAGCTCCTATTGTTCTTTTTGTCTATAATCGTCCATGGCATACAAAACAAACTGTGGAGGCATTACAGAAGAATGAGTTAGCAAGTAACTCAGAGCTTTTTATTTATTCCGACGCTCCAAAAAATGAACAAGCGAGCGAGAAGGTAAAAGAAGTTCGTCAATATATCAAAACTATTGAAGGATTTAAAAAAATCACAATAATTGAGCGAGAAAAAAACTGGGGACTTGCGAACTCTATTATAGATGGCGTAACTCAGATCGTAAATGAATATGGAACAATCATTGTACTTGAAGATGATTTGGTGACAAGTCAAAATTTTTTAAATTATATGAACGAATCATTGAAAAAGTATAAAGATGCTCAAAATGTCTATTCTATTACTGGTTATTCATTTTCAAATAATATTAATACGATTGACAGTACTTATTTTCTAAAACTGACAAGTTCTTGGTCGTGGGGAACTTGGAAAGATAAGTGGAAAGACTTTTCTCATGACACATCTATATTCACCCCCTGTTTAGAAGATCAATATCGATTCAACTATGATGACTCGTATAATTATACTGGTATGATTAAACAGCAGTTAGGAAATAAGATAGACTCTTGGGCAATATATTGGTATGCGAGCACTTTTATGAAAAATGCTCTAACTTTATATCCATCAAAATCTTTAGTTGAAAACATTGGGTTTGATGGTTCTGGAGTGCATTGTGGTAGTACTTCAATAGCTAAACAGAAGAGTGAATATTTAGATTATATCTTAACTAATGATGTCGTTGAAAAAATCATCAATAGGAAATATATCAGTGATATCTTAAGAGAGCAGAAACAGACAATTTTCATGAAAATAACAAATAGATTAAAAAGTATTTATGCCAGATGAGTATTAATGAAGCATTAAAAGAAATATTGTCATCAAAACAAAAAAGAGTACTCTATACATTTTTTTCAAAAATAAAATTATTATTTTTGAAAAAACAAATTGGAAAAAATAGTTACATAGATTCGACAGTGAACATATTTGGTTGGGCACATGTATCTATTGGGGAGAACACTTTAGTAGGTGAACAAAGTTGGATTAATGTTAATGGTCGAGAAAAAAATTTTAATCATATAGTAATTGGCGACTACTGCTATCTTGGTAAACGTAACCTACTTAGTTCTAGTAGAAAATTAATAATTGGGGACTTTGTAATGACTAATAATGAGTGTAAATTTCTGGGCAGTAATCATATCTACAATGACCCTATGTCGCCGTACATCGCGACCGGTACAACCAATGATGATATCCAAAAAATAGGTGCAAATGTATGGATAGGGGCAGGGACAATAGTTCTTGGTGCAGTAACAATTGGGCATGGCTCCATTATCGGTGCGGGAAGTGTTGTAACAAAAGACATACCTTCTTTTTCTATAGCCGTTGGAAACCCATGTAAAGTTATAAAACGATATGATTTTAAGGAAGAAGCATGGATTAAAGTACAAGATTTTGATCTCAATACAGAAGAATTGATGCCCCTAGAAAAAGAATATATAAAAAACTTAAGAAAAAACACTAAAGGATTAGAAATGCCTATAATGGCTGCAACTTCAAAATATGGAGACTTATATTGAAATGCAATATTTGCAACTCGAATACACAACCTCTTTTTGAGGCTACCATCCTTAATAAGTACAACATTCAGTATTACCATTGCCAAGAGTGTGGTTTTATACAAACTGAGGACCCTTATTGGCTTGAAGAAGCTTACTCTGACGCCATTAGTATTTCAGATACTGGGGTCATGATGAGGAACAATATGTTATCAAATTTGGTAAAAATTATTCTTTCCATACTAAGTAATAAACAAGGTAAATTTTTAGACTTCGGCGGCGGTTATGGAATATTCACTCGCTTAATGCGTGATAATGGACTTGATTTTTATTGGTATGATAAATATGCCACAAACTTAGTCGCTAGAGGTTTTGAAGGTACCATAGAGGGAAATAACAAGTATGAAGCTCTTACCTCTTTTGAAAACTTCGAACATCTACTAAATCCTCTTCATGAGATAGAAACTATGCTCAGACTAAGTGATATAATTATTTTTTCAACAGAACTCATACCCGTTGAGTTACCTGATTCGGATCAATGGTGGTACTATTGTTTAGAGCATGGGCAACATATATCCATTTTTTCAAAAAAAAGTCTCGAATTCATCGCACAAAAAAATAATGTTAATTTCATAAGTGATGGTAAAAGTTTACATATATTTTCGAAAAAAAATGTATCAAAAAGAATATTTTTAATCGCAAAAATTATCTTAAAACTCGGTTTAGACAAACTCATAAAATTGCAGCCAAGAACCAATGGGGATATGTACGATATGATTAAAATGATGGGGACAAAATGAAATCTGTGATTATTACAGGAGCTTATGGTTTTCTAGGGCGAAATACGGCATTGAAATTTAAAGAGTATGGGTACAAAGTGTTTGGATGTGGACATGGATGCTGGGATGGACGTGAATATGAGCAATGGGGAATTGATGAATGGATTCAAGGAGATATAAGTTTAGACTTACTTCAAAAATTCAATGTACATCCTGATGTTATCATTCATTGTGCGGGAAGTGGCACAGTAGGCCTTTCCTTGTCAAATCCTACTTCGGACTTTCATAAAACTGTGTCGGGGACCTTAGATGTACTTGAATTCATTAGAATAAATTCACCAAAAACAAAGTTTGTATATCCTTCCAGTGCTGCCGTATATGGAGAACATATTGATTCAGAAATTTCTACTCATGACTCTTTAAATCCAGCATCACCCTATGGTGTACACAAAAAAATAGCAGAAGAAATCTGCACTTCTTATCGTAATCATTTTGGAATTACAACTGCCATCATCAGATTCTTCTCAATCTATGGTCCTGGTTTAAAAAAACAACTTCTATGGGACGCATGCAATAAACTAACCAAGAAAACAGATACTACTGAATTTTGGGGAACAGGACATGAAACACGTGACTGGATTTATATCACCGATGCTACGGAATTAATTTACCTTAATGCTACCTCAGCACAAGTATTTTCAATAATGAATGGAGGAACAGGTAAAAAAATTTCTATTAAAGAAACACTCTTAATACTATCAAAAGAACTTAATACTGAGCTAACAACTATTGGTTTTAACAACGTAGTGCGCATTGGTGACCCAAGATTTTATCATGCAAGTATGAATGAAGCAATTCAATTTAATTGGTCTGCAAAAGTTAGTTTAGAAGACGGTCTTCAGAAATATGCAGATTGGTTCAGGACATTACAAAATGATTAAAATCGCTTTTTTAGGTAGTCTTTACTCCAAACAGTGGATGGGCGGTGTTAATTATCTAAGCAATCTTTTATATGCTATTTCTCAACTGGAAGAAAAAAAAATTGAAGCAATTGTTTTTTTAGGAAAAAAAACTAATCCAGAAATAATAGAAAAATTTCAACCACATGCTAAAATTATTCAAGACTCCTTATTCGATAGAAAAAGTTTTAAATGGATAGTCTCAACAATTTTAGAAAGGTACTTTAATACTTCACTACTTACTGATCGTCTACTACATAAATACGGAATTACAATTTTATCTCACTCTACTGTGCTCAACGGATACAATAATTTTATTAAAATCAACTGGATACCCGATTTCCAGCATCTACATTTACCAGATTTTTTTTCAAACGCAGACAATAAAAATCGTAATTCTTTTTACCTCCAGACGCTAGAGCAGAGTGATGTAGTTATTGTTAGTAGCCGCAATGCTTATCAAGACGCAAAAATATTTGCCCCAAAACATATTAATAAAGTAAAAATCTTGCAATTTGTTTCTCAGCCAAATAAAAAAGTCTTCACGCTTAAGAAAGAATATTTAAGTGATCTAGAAACAAAATATGACTTTAAAGGAAAATTCTTTTATCTTCCAAATCAGTTTTGGAAACATAAAAACCATATGCTTATATTCAATGCCATCAAAAAGCTAAAAAATATGAATATTGAAGTTTTGCTCTTATGCAGCGGGCATATGCAAGACTATAGAAACCCCTTATATATAGAAGAAGTCAAAACTTTTATTTATAACAATAAACTGGATGATAATATCAAACTCATGGGACTAATTGATTATGATGACGTTCTCTATTTTATGCGCTATTCAATAGCCGTGATAAATCCTTCTTTTTTTGAAGGCTGGAGTTCTACGGTTGAAGAGTGCAAAAGTATTGGGAAAAATATGCTTTTATCAGATATACCCATACACAGAGAACAAAATCCAGAAAACAGTCTATATTTTGACCCCTATAATGTTGACAATACAGCAGAAGCACTTAGAAAAAATTGGCTTGAAAACAGACCTTCCGAACCAGACATATATTTAGAAAAACAAGCTAAGGACAAGCTATTAAAACGGACCTTAGAATTTGCACAGACTTATGAAAACATCGTGTTAGAAGCGATTGCAGGTTCAGAAAAATGAAAAACTACAGCACGACGCAACTATTAACACAAGAGAAACCCCAGCTAATTGCTCATGTCAATAATAAATATGAAAATATTTTATTCCACTTTGACAATACAGTTAGCCTAGACGGTGGTCTAAGAACGAAAGGTTATTTTAAGGGATCTCTTCCAAATAAACCGCTCATCTCCGTTATCACCGTTGTCTACAATCATGACGAGTACCTTGCGCGAACCATCGAGAGCGTTATCAATCAAAGCTATGACAATGTTGAATTCATCGTCATTGACGGGGGAAGTACGGACAATACACTTAACACTATCAATAAATATCAAGATATGATTGACTATTTCCTCAGCGAAGAGGACTTTGGGATCTATGACGCTATGAATAAGGCTTTAAAACTTATCCAAGGCGAGTATTATTTAGTTTTAGGCGCCGATGACTACCTCTACCCTAATGCGATTTTTGAAATAGTTAATGAGCATTTAACACAAAATGATGAAATTGATTTTGTGGTGGCCTCGGTGGACGTAGGAGATGGAACATTGTCTGGATACTCTCCACAGAAAGCTTGGCTTGGGGCCAGCGCAGTCGTCACTACGCACAGCGTCGGTATGATTATTAAGTCCCAGTTGCATCAAGAGTTCGGATTGTATAGTCTAAAATTTCCACAAATAGCCGATTCACTGTTTATAAAAAAGCTACTGTCTGCAAAAAAACTGGGCCTTGCTTCCAAGACTATCGCCGGACGTTTTTCGCTAGAGGGGGTATCCAACAACAATGTTGCCAGAGGCCTATGCGAAGGATTCTTAATTCAACTAGAAACTGAGAAATCCATGTTTCTGCAACTTATTATTTTTATTTTACGTCTCATTAAAAATATATCTCGTCTGAAAAAAAATTAACGGTATTATAAAATGAAAAACATCACCTTCTTCACCAAATACACCTCCCAAGGCGCCACAAGTCGTTACCGTAGCTTCCTATTTCTCCGTAAACTTTTAAATAAAAATTACAATATTTCCATAAACTCATTTTTAGACAGTGAATATCTACACAAGCTCTATAGTAACAAACCCTCCAATAAATTTAAAATACTTTTCTCCTATCTTAACCGAACTTTTTCACTGCTCACTTCATCTCGAAACATCATTATCGAATATGAGCTTTTCCCTTATCTTCCCTATTGGATTGAGAAGTTATTCTTGAAAAATAGACGCTATATTTTAAATTTTGACGACAATGTATGGGACAATTATAAAGAAAAATTTTGGCTCAAAAATAAATATGATTTATTAGTGGAGCATGCCGATGGCGTCATCGTCGCCAATAATTTTCTACATGAAAAGATAAAGTCCTTAAATGACAATATCATTAAAATTCCAACCGTCGTCGATCTTCAAGACTACACGGAGGAAGTGGAGAAAAACAGATTATTCACTATTGTTTGGATTGGTACGCCTATAACCTATCGTTACATAGAGTCCCATTCCTATATATTTCAGTCTTTAGCGAAAAAGTTAGACTACAAATTATGTATCATCGCTAATTCAGAGCTGCGTTCACGTCAAATTGACGGGGTTAATATGACCTTTGTCGATTGGTCTCTTGAAAATGAAGTCACATATCTAAAACAAGCACATGTCGGAATCATGCCCTTAGACGACGATAACTTTAGCCAAGGGAAATCCGCTTTTAAACTTATCCAATATCTAGCAGCCGGAATTCCATTAATCGGGAGTTCGGTAGGTGAGAATAACATACTAATCAAAAATAGTGTAAATGGATATCTTGTATCGACTGAGGAGGAGTGGGTCAATCAGCTTGAACGGCTCTTAAAAGATGCCGATCTACGGCTTAAATTTGCAAAAAACGCTCATCAAGACGCCTATGAATACTCGATACAAAAATATTTTCCACTTTATAAAATATTCATAGATAAAATATTTTCATAATTATTAGTTAAGAAATGCTACAATCACGTACAAAATTCAACATGGACAGTTTATGAACAATCCTCTTTTAAAAACCAAGTTATCAGATATAAATCTATTTATTATACTTTTTCTAATCACTTACTCCTTCTCCATCTTAATCCGTCTTATTTGGGTCTCTCAATTCCAAGATAACCTTAATTTCTACTGGAATGATCAACTCATGATTAATACCAATGATGGTTACTTTTTTGCAGAAGGTGCGCGTGATATACTTAGCAGTGTCCATCAAAACAATGATCTTTCACCCATTACTCATCCGTTAAGTCAATTAACAGCATTATTAGCTTCTGTTCTTCCTTTCTCATTTGAAAGTATTATCTTGTACATGCCCAGCTTTATTGGTTCATTTTTAGTATTCGCAGTACTACTTATTGGGTTTTCTATCAAAGAAAAACTCACAGGTTTTATTGCATCATTAAGCGCAGGAATTGTGTGGAGTTACTATAATAGAACAATGACAGGGTACTACGATACAGATATGTTAACTGTAGTCCTCCCTACTTTTATCGTCTCAAGCATGATATTTGCAGCAACACATCAAAAAAACCGCTACTTATTAATGATTCCTCTTGCAATCATGGCAAATCAATGGTGGTATCATGCAAGTGCTCCTATAAACCTCTCTTTATTTACCATGATGTTTATCTATACCGCTATTTTTGAACGCCAAAATAACTACTTTTATAAAATTTTACTTTTTATGGCTATCGCACTAATTGGAACATATTTTTGGATCAAATTAATAGTTGTAGTAGGACTCTTCTCATGGTTTCACATTAAACATATCAATAATCTAAGATTAATTTTAATACTTCTCTTTAGCAGTATATTTGCTATCGTTTTTACGGGAGGAATGAATGCTGTTTTCTTACAACTACAAGCTTATGTATTTAGAGCTGAAACAATGGATGCAACAAATATAACTTTACACTTCTACAACGTAGCACAAACTGTTCGGGAAGCAGGAAAAATTCCTTTTGAAACTTTTGCCAATCGCATCAGTGGTAATCCTGCGATATTTATTTTATCACTTATTGGATATATATTATTAATTATACGTCATAAAGTAGTAGTACTTACTTTACCATTAGTAGCACTTGGATTTATCGCTTATGTAGGTGGCTTAAGGTTTACAGTTTACGCTGTTCCTATTATGGCACTTTCCATGGCTTATCTCATTACGCAGATAGCCACCTATATAGAAAATAAACCATTTAAATATCTATTTCTTACTGGTGCAACCATTGCTATACTCTCACCAAATATCTCCCATATCATTGACTACCGAGTACCTACTGTTTTTCAAAAAAATGAAGTTAAAATTTTAGACCAACTTAAAGAACGTTCATCACGTGAAGATTATGTACTGACGTGGTGGGATTATGGTTATCCTATTCGTTATTACGCAGATGTTAAAACATTGGTTGATGGAGGGAAGCATAATGGAGATGTCAATTTTCCTGTTAGTTTTGCGTTAACGCGACCACAAAAAGCCTCGGCTAGATTAGCACGCCTAGATGTAGAGTATACAGAGTTGGCATACGAACACAATCGTACTGGCTCGTACATTCAGATGATGATGGAAGATTATAATTATGACAGTCCAAACAACTTCCTAGAAGCTCTACAATATTCTGATATCAAATTACCAACTCAAACTCGTGATGTCTATTACTATTTGCCTCTTAGAATGATGAATATCTATCCAACAGTTGCACTCTTTAGTAATATGGATTTAACTACAGGTAAACAGAAACGCTCACCTTTTTTCTATCAAACTTCACAGTTTAAAGAACAAGGTGGGATGATAAACCTAGGACGTGGTATCTTACTTAATAAGGCAAAAGGCACTATTCGCATGAATAATCAAGACTTACCTTTAAGCTTATTTATAACTACGGCTTATGATCGTCAAGGCAAGCTTCAAGTCTCACAACAGCGAGTTAAACCCAACGCCAATCTCGTAGCCGTTTATATGAAAAGCTATAATAAATTTCTCATTATGGATAGAAATGTCTATAATTCAACTTACATTCAACTCTTTGTCTTAGAAAAATATGATCGTACACTATTTGAAGAAGTGATAATGACACCAATGACAAAAATTTATAGGCTACGTATTTGACCATTGGTTTTCTTTCACATCTTGACCTAAATCTATATCTTTTTCGTTTGCCCATCATGCAGGCACTTGTAAAAGAAGGTCATACGGTCTACGCTGTTGCTCCTGAGGGTGAAGTATTTCATAAATTTAAGATCTCTGGGATTAAAGCCATCCCATACAAAATAGATAGAAGTAGCATCAACCCAGTAAAAGAATTACAAGCAATATATAATATCTACAAAGCCATTAAACCTCTTAAACTGGACATCATTCACACATTCACAGCCAAGCCCAATATTTATGGAACAATAGCTGCACACTATGCAAAAGTACCAACTATTTTAAATCTTGTAGAAGGTTTAGGCTCTTTTTACATTGAAAATAATTTAAAATCTAAAATCATGAGAACCATTATCGAGTTTGGTTATAAAAATGTTTTCAAATATTCGCAAGCAACTGTATTTGTAAATAGTGATGATCCAAATTATCTTCAGAATAAACATATCATTTCAAAAGAAAAAACCACTATTATAAAAAGTGTTGGTGTTGACACAAATTATTTTGATCCATCTACAGTCGATAAAAAAGTCATTGAATCACTCAAGAGAACTTTAAACTTAGAAAATAAATTTATAGTCTTAATGGTTGCACGTGGGATATGGCATAAAGGGGTGAAAGAATACTATGATTCTGCTTTAGCTCTTAAAGATAAAAATATTCAGTACATTTTAGTTGGTGGCGTAGATCAAGGCAATCCAAGTTGTGCTGATGAGCATTATCTCACAACAGGTAATGTTCTCTGGCTAGGACAGCGTTCTGATATTAAAGAACTTATCGCAATGTGTGATATCTTTGTTCTACCTAGTTATAGAGAAGGTGTTCCTCGTACTCTTCTTGAAGCTTCTTCCATGAAAAAGGCTATAATCACCACAGATACAGTAGGCTGTAGAGAAGTTGTTATAGACAGTCATAATGGATATCTTATACCAACACATAGTGCTAAAAGTATAACTCAGAAAGTACTTGAACTATCTCATAATATCTCACTGTGCAACCAGATGGGTCAATTGGGTAGAAAAAAAATGATAGAAGAATTTGATACTAAAATCGTTGTTAAACAATACCTTGAGCTCTACAGTAGATTTTTAAATGTATAAACACTTTTTCAAACCTCTTTTCGATTTTACCAGCGCGCTGATACTCCTAGCACTGCTCTCCCCTCTCATCTTCATCACTGCGCTACTTATCAAACTTAAACTCGGTTCGCCTATCCTCTTTACCCAAGCACGTCCAGGAAAAGATGAAAAAACATTTTATATCTATAAGTTTAGAACCATGAGTGATGAAAAAGATGAAAATGGAAAATTGCTCAGCGATGAGCTTAGACTTAAAGGTCTTGGAACAACTATCCGCTCTCTAAGTTTAGATGAACTTCCCCAACTGCTCAATGTTTTAAAAGGCGAAATGAGCTTTATTGGGCCACGTCCTTTGCTAATTGAGTATCTTCCATTGTATAATAGTGAACAAAAAAAACGTCATGATGTAAAACCAGGAATAAGTGGTTGGGCACAGGTCAATGGTCGTAATGCTATTTCGTGGAAAAAGAAGTTTGAATTGGATACTTACTATGTCAAAAATCAATCTTTTGGTCTCGATATAAAGATCATCTATCTTACCATCTTAAAAGTACTAAAGCGCAGTGATGTAAGCGCAACAAATCATGTAACAGTAGAGAAGTTTAATGGACACAACTAAAACACTTGCCATCATAGGACGCAGCGGTCATGGAAAAGTTATCGCTGATATTGCCTTATTAAATGGCTATACAAATATTCTCTGGATAGACGATGATGTATCAAAAGGTCACCCTACTCTCAGCGAATTTATTAAAAAGTACGCAGATATACCCGCTACTATTGCGATAGGAAATAATCTTATTCGTCAAAAAATATTTGATCAGTTAAAACAAAAAAATATCTCTATGCCCGCACTTATTCATCCCTCTGCTATCATCAGTCCCAGTGCTAAAATAGCGCAGGCAAGTGTAGTAATGCCCTTAGTCATTATCAATGCTGATAGCACTATAGAAGAAGCCTGTATCATCAACAGTGGCTCGATAATAGAACATGACAATCACATAGAAGCATTTACACACATATCTCCCAACGTTGCCTTAGCTGGTGATGTACATATCTCAACACACACACATATTGGAATTGGATGCTCAGTCATTCAAGGTCTATATATTGGTAAAAATGTAATCGTAGCTGCAGGAAGTAGCGTCATTTATGATGTACCTGATAATGTCATGGTTGCGGGATCACCTGCCATCATCAAAAAAGAGTTAAAATGAGCGAACGAATTTTCCTCTCTCCTCCACATATGAGTGGTAAAGAACAGACCTATATCCAAGAAGCTTTTGATAGTAATTATATTGCGCCCTTAGGTCCTTTGGTGAACCGCTTTGAACAAAGTATCAAGGAGTTTACTGGTGTTCCTTACGCCTTAGCAACCATCAACGCCACCAGCGCGCTACATCTGGCACTTCGTGTTTTAGAGATACAAAAAGATGACATTGTTTTATGTTCTAGTTTTACCTTTATCGGTTCTGTCTCATCAGTACTTTATCAAAATGCAACACCCTATTTTATAGATGCGCAAGAGAAAAGTTGGAACCTCTCTCCTGAATTGCTTCAGCGCGCTATTATGAATGCGCCACGTCCACCTAAAGCACTGATTTTAACCCATCTTTACGGTCAATGTGCGAACATCGAAAAAATTGCACTGATTTGTAAAACCAATAATATTTTTCTTATCGAAGATGCGGCTGAGAGTTTAGGCGCAACATTTAAAAATCAGCAAAGTGGTACTTTTGGGGACTTAGGTGTTTACTCTTTTAATGGAAATAAAATCCTCTCTACTTCTGGTGGGGGAATGCTTGTTAGTCATAATGAAGCCTATATCCAGCGCGCTGGCTTTTTATCCACACAGGCTAAAGAAGATTTTCCTTATTATGAACACACTGAAATTGGTTATAACTACCGTATGAGTAATGTCTTAGCGGCTATTGGTGTAGCGCAGATGGAAGTATTGCAAAAGCGCGTTGATAAATGTAGAGAGATATTTTCATGGTATGAAGAAGAACTTTCAAACATTGAAGAGATTGGTTTTATGCCTGAACTTCCACATTCGATAGGCAACAGATGGCTAACCACGCTTACTTTTGAAAAAACTGATCCTACTACAATTCGTCTCGCACTAGAAGAGGAAAATATCGAATCACGTCCTTTATGGAAACCAATGCATCTTCAACCACTTTTTAAAGATGCCCTGCATATCGAAAATGGCGTGAGTCAAAAACTGTTTGAAACAGGTTTATGTCTACCAAGTGGAACACAGCTTGAGCGCGCTGATATTAAACATATCTGTACGCTCATTAAAAAGGTCATTCATGGCTAAGGTTTTTCAACCCACTTCATTTAAAAGAATTCTATTTTTTATTCTCGCAGATATTTTTCTCTCTTTGATTGCACTTTATGGGTCTTACTCTTTACGTCTAAATTTTCAAATTGATAGTACATTTTATGATTCATTTTTTTTAGTTTTTCTCACACTTACGATGCTAAAATTACTCTCTTTTTATTTTTTTAAAACCTATCTTATCGTCTGGAGATTTTTTAGCCTTAGTGATGCCATTAAACTTTTTCAAGCACACTTTATCTCCTACGCTCTATTTACCTTTATATTTTTTAGTTTTAGTGAATTTTTCACTCCCTTTCCAAGAAGTGTCATCGGAATAGACTTGGTACTTTCTCTATTTTTGCTCGGTGCCATGCGTATATCCAAACGTATTATTATGGAACAATCTTTAGAAAGTACCCTCAATCCTTGTATTATAATGGGGGTGAATTCACGTACTTCTTCTATCATAAAAAGTACACTTGATGGTGAGATACCTTACTATGTGACCTCCATATTTCCCATACTCGAACGTAATCAATCCGCCATCAACACCTATATCAACAATATCAAAGTAAACTCTTGTGACATTATCGAAGAGTATGTCCAAAAAAACAACATCAAAAGTGCCATCATTACTGCTGATGTCTCCGCAAAAGAGCTCAATCAACTTTTTATTCGTCTTCATGATGCAGGTATTGAAGAGATAAAAATTTCTAAAATACTTGGTGATCAAAATGAGAAACTTCAAGACCTCTCAATTGAAGATCTGCTGGCGCGCTATCCTAAAGATCTGGATGAAAAAACCATCGCCTCTTTTATTAAAGATAAAACGGTGTTGATTAGTGGTGCGGGAGGGAGTATTGGGAGTGAGATCGCGCTTCAAGCACAACGATATGGCGCAAAAAAACTCATCTTAGTTGACAACAGTGAATTTAATCTTTATCAAATTGGTGAACAGATTCAAGATGCTACACTCTCTTTGATTTCAGTCACTGATCTCAGCGCGCTGGATGAACTTTTTAATACAGAAAATATTGATATTGTTCTACACGCTGCTGCGTATAAACATGTTCCCTTATGCGAATCCAACAAAGAGATAGCCATTTATAATAACGTCCTTGGCTCAAAAAATATTATCGATATGAGTATCAAGCATGAAGTACAAAAAGTGGTCATGATCTCAACAGACAAGGCCGTACGTCCCACCAATGTCATGGGAACCACCAAACGTATCGCTGAACTCTACGCACAAAATGTTAAGAGTGGAGATACTGAAATAGTAGCCGTTCGCTTTGGAAATGTCTTAGGTTCTAGTGGCAGTGTCATACCGAAGTTTAAGTCACAGATAGAACAAGGTGGTCCCGTAACGGTCACACACAAAGAGATGACACGCTACTTCATGATGATACCTGAAGCGTGTCAATTGGTCCTTCAGGCTGCTTCTATAGCCAAAGGTGGAGAGCTTTTTATCTTAGATATGGGCGAGCCAATAAAAATCGTTGATCTCGCCACAAAGATGATAGAGCTTTATGGAAAAGAGGACGAAATAGAGATCACTTTCACAGGCCTGCGCGCTGGCGAAAAGATGTATGAAGAATTGCTCATCAACGAAGATGAAAAACGAACAGAGTTTGAATCTATATTTATCGCGCCACCAACACACTACGACATTGATAAATTAAATAAAGATATAGAAGTTTTATTAAAAAGTAAAGAGCCTCTAAAACAACTCAAAGTCATTGTCCCAGAATTTAATCACCAAGTATAATTCAAAAGAAAAAAGAGTTCACATAAAGTTTCAGATTTAGTACAGGTCGAGTTTAAGTGAACCCGAATACGCACTGGTGTGCGCCGAGAGGTGAACTTCAACACGAGATGTGCTGAAGCTGGAATCTTTAAACTAGAGCTCCGTTTTTAGTGCGGCACCATTAGATGCATTCGAGACCAATAACGCATAACGTTTCAACCACTTAGAAGTAACTTCTTTTTTATGTGGTTTCCAAACTTTACGGCGCGCTTCGATAACATCTTCAGCAACATTCAACTGAAGTACATGTGTATCCACATCCAACTCAATCTCATCACCATCTTCAATCATCGCTATTAAACCACCCTCAGCAGCTTCAGGACTTACGTGACCGATAGAAGCACCACGAGTTGCCCCTGAGAAACGACCATCAGTGATAAGTGCTACACTCTCGCCCAGACCCATTCCCATGATTAATGAGGTAGGTGCAAGCATCTCTTGCATACCTGGACCACCTTTAGGACCTTCATAACGGATAACAACGACGTTACCTGATTGAACCTTATGAGACATAATGCCCACGATCGCTTCTTGTTGAGAGTTAAAACAGATCGCTGTTCCTGTGAACTTACGCATATTGCCTGTGATACCTGCTGTTTTAACAACCGCACCCTCTAAAGCTAAGTTTCCAAAAAGGATAGAGAGACCACCGACGGGAGAGAAAGCATTTTCATTCGTATGAATGATGTTTGTGTCTTTAATATCTGCGTCTTTGATACGTTCCGCTAAAGTCTCACCCGTTACCGTCATCGCATTCGCACGAAATACTGTACCACGTTTAGAGATCTCTTTCATAACCGCATTAACACCACCCGCGCGGTTG
>JADGDM010000056.1 GCA_016744905.1 Sulfurimonadaceae bacterium
TTCATTATATATTAGGTATATAATATCCAATTATATATAAAAGCCTATAGTAGAAGAAGTCTCTCTTTTGTATCTTCGTAAGTTTTTGCATCAAGTTGTAGTGTCAATTTTGATTCTATTATTTTTTCGACAATGATTAATGGTGTAATATCATAAGGGTTTGATAAAATTCTACTACGAACAAGAAGGTCATTTTTGACATTACTATCTGAATATATCAAATCATAAATATTTTTATGTGTAGTAGTACAAATTTCATTATAGTACGATAGAGTGATAAATCGAATCTCCTCACGGTTAAAATAATGCGTCTCTTCATGCGAAAATTCTATCTTTCCTTGAGCGCGCTGGCGCGCTAGGGTAGAGTAGTGTGTGGCGTGGGCAGGAATAACTTCTGTTTTTCCCTTTATAAGCTTAAAAGAGAACTGTCTATAGTTTAAAAACTTCTCTTTTATGATTTTATATGACTGTGCTTTATCATCAAGATGGATGCGTTTTTCATACATTTCTAAACGCTCTTCTATAGAGGCACTAAGAACAGCATTATTAATAGGTGAGAACATCTCATCCATTAGTTTATCTTGCTGATCACGTTGCATGGTTAAGCCAAAGAGACAACCACAGTAATCTTGACGGTAAAGTTGTTCCTCTTTAGTAACACGACTTTGGTCTTGAGTTCCTCCACCTGAGCGGTAGTCGACAAAGACAAATTCTAAACCATGCTTCTCTTCAAAGGCTTTACCAGTGCGCTGTAGCTGTTCTTGTGATTTTAATGGAGAAACGAGTAGGGTAGTGGTCATCTTTTTTTCACCAAGTTCTAGTGCCTTGTGCGCGCTGACATCAAAGCGTTTATCAAAGCAGACTTCACAACGTTTTCCTTTTTCAGGTTCGTTTTCTAAGCCACGAACGGCGTCCATCCAGTTTTCTAAGTCGTATTCACCTTCAAGCAGATCAATACCCAGTTTTTTACAGCTTCTTTGAACATCTAAATAACGTAATTTATATTCAGAATAAGGGTGTATATTTGGATCGTAAAAAAAGCCAGTTAATTTTTCTTCGGGGAAATCAGTTTGAAGTTTTTCTAAAAAGAAGTGCGAGTCAACGCTACAGCAGATATGTACCAACATTAATTGTCTCCATTAAGTAGCAGTATTTAAAGTGTCAAGGGCACTTGAGCTCTCTGCTAAAGAGAACCCAGTTAAACGTAGTTTGATGTGCTTTTGCTCATCTAACGTTTAATTAACGTGCGTCAAGAATTTCAACTGTATCGATTGTGTCTTGACCTTCAATACTGTCAAGTGTACTCATTGACTCAGCATCATCAGCTTCGATACCACCAAAAACAGTATGAACGCCATCAAGGTGAGGAGTAGGACCAAAACAGATAAAGAATTGAGAGCCACCAGTATTTGGACCAGCGTGAGCCATAGATAAAGTCCCTTTAACATGACCATGTGTATTTAGTGCAGTTTCACATGCAATAGAATAACCTGGACCACCAGTACCAGTACCAGTTGGACAACCACCTTGTGCCATAAATCCTGGGATTACACGGTGAAAGTTAAGACCATTGTAATAACCTTCATTTACAAGGTTAGCAAAGTTTGCTACTGTATTTGGTGTTTCATCTTTATAAAGTTTTAACCAGATAACACCTTTTGCTGTTGTCATTTTTGCCCATTGAAACTTATTCATCTCTTCTGCTGAAAAGCTGTACTCTTTTAATGCCATATTTAGCTCCATTTGTATTATTTTTGACATTATAATAAAAATAGTTGAAGGTTGAGGATGGTTTTTTATCTAAATGTGTATAATGACGTAATGAACGCTTTTTTTAAGAAATTGGAACTTTTTGCAACAAAACGTTTGAGTGATTTCACTTTAACTCAAGTCCATAATTTCGCCACCATTATCATTTTTATTTTCACCGTAATTTTTGCCTATTTATTGACTTTAAATGAATACCAAGGTTTCGAGCGTGCTTTAGAAAACGAACATACTTCTTTTGTAAATGAGCAAAACAGAGAAATAATTTTTCAAAGTCAACGACTATCCGCTCTATTAGAGAGCGAATTTTCAGATTCCCTAGCAGAGAAGCAGTATATTATCGAGATATTTTCTAAAACAGATAAAGATGTTATTCAACTTTATCAAGGAGACAATCTATTGATTAGTACCTCTTCTAGGAATTATATTAAAGAGATTCATACTCTAAAGAGAGAAGAGATTCTATCATTAGATATTGACTCAAGCCAATTGAAAAGCAGTATGAAAGTGGTACTTCTTGATTTGGATGAAGAGTATACCTTAGTCAGCGGCATATATACCAAATCTAATACACTTTTAATTCAACAAAAACAAAAAATATTGAAAACACGTATGGTGAGAATAGCCTTAGAAATAGCAACATTGGCTTTTATTTTATTTGGTATTATATTTGCGATGAACAAAATTATTAGTGCGATAATGCAACGTGATGCGAACAGCTTTTTAGTTTTCTTTGAGCGCGCAGCACACCGACATCAGGTGATTAATTTCAAACAACTGTTTTTCAAAGAACTACGGATTATGGGACAATATGCGAATGACATGTTAGAGACTATTATGCATCAAAAAGAGTCTCTTATTGGGCTAAATAGTTCCTTGGAACAAAAGGTTCAAAATAAAACGTTGGCACTTGAAGAAAAGAATAGGGCCCTTGAAGGTGCTCAGAAATTTTCTGAAGACTTGATTCAGACTCAGAAAAACTTTCTACGGCATGCCATTCATGAGACAAACACTCCTTTGAGTGTAATTATGAACAGTATTGAACTCAGTGTTTTAAAAAATGGAAAAGATAAACATCTCTCTCGTATGGATGCGGCGGTAAAAAATATTTTCAGTATTTATGATGACTTAAGCTATCTGGTTAAAAAAGATCAAGTAGCGTATCCTCGAATGAGTATTAATTTGGACAGTTATCTAAAAGGACGTATTGATTTTTTTAATGAAGTTGCAAAACAATCGCGCTTAGAATTTAAGTATGAAGCAAATGCCGTGGACGCTTTTATCTATTTTAATGAGACAAAACTACAACGGATTGTAGATAATAATATTACCAATGCTATTAAGTATACAATTGCTAATGAAACTATTACGCTCTCTAGCGCGCTAGAGGGAAGTCATATCGTCTTTAGTATTCATTCTCGTTCAAAAAAGATAGAAGATGTGGATAAAATATTTAACTCTTTTTATCGAGAAGAGAGCAGTATTGAAGGCTTTGGAATAGGACTTAATTTAGTAGCGTCCATATGTGCACAAGAAGATGTGAAAATAGAGATTGATTCGAGTGATACATTAACAACGTTTACGTATACGTTTAAGGTGATGGGACGATAATGAAAATATTTTTACTAGAAGATGAAATTATGCTTAATGAGTCTATTGAAGAGTATCTTGAGACGGTAGGTCATCAGGTTAAGTGCTGTTTTGATGGAGAAGAGGCATTAAAGACATTAAAAGAAGAGCGCTTTGATCTACTTCTTTTAGATATTAATGTTCCTGGGTTGGATGGCTTGAGTCTTTTAGAAAGTTTACATGCTATAAAAATATATACACCCTCTATCTATATTAGTGCGCTTGTAGATATTGAAGAGATTTCAAGAGCCTATGATTTGGGCTGTTATGATTATCTAAAAAAACCTTTTCATCTTAAAGAACTCTCTTTGCGTATTGATAAAATGAAACTCTCGGTTGAAGTACCTCGTGTACATCTAAGATTGTCAAAAAACTATGCGTATAACCAAGAAAATAGTGAGCTACTATTTAATACTGAAATTCAAGTCCTTAGTAAAAGGCAGGCTCAAATCATTGATATATTGGCGCGTAATCGCGGTAGGATTGTAGATTTCGAGCAGTTTCAAAATTATGTTTGGGAAGAAACATTTGTTGACAATGCGACTATTAGAACAGAAGTGAATCGACTTAAAAAAGTCTTGAAAGATGATTTTATTTTAAATATACGTGGACAAGGTTATATGATTGATGTCTCACGTCCGCAAAAGTGATAAGAACTTAATTCTCACATTTCTCTCACATTAAATATTTTCTTGTTCATATGCTACGTTCATGCTACGTAAGTATTTTATTATGCTCTTATAAACTTAATGAAGAGGAATAAGAATATGAAGAAAAAGAATTTATATCTCTTACTTACATCTTTACTTAGCATCTCAAGTCTTGAAGCAGCAGAAGATATAAGTACTATGTTTAGTGAAGGTAAAACAAGTGGAGAGATTCGCATGTTTTATGTTGATCGTGAATACCAAGGCAGTTTAGGTGTAGATACACATCGAAACTCATTGACGTTAGGAGGGCATTTAAAGTATGAAAGTGATGACTATTATGGGCTGAGCTTGGCAAGTGCTTTTTATACAACAAATCGTATAAATTGGTTTACTTATGATGAACAAGACCGCTCTTTACTTGGCGCAGGGTTAAAAAACTACTCTATCTTAGGTGAGGCCTATGTTAATTATGACTTGACTGATTTTGGTTCTAAAACAGCGGCAAAACTAGGTTATCAGCGTTATGATACAGCGATGATAGGTAGTGATGATGCAAGAATGGTACCCAATACATTTGAAACATATAAGTTCAGTAACAATGATGTGGAAAACATTAAAGTACAAATTGCACATGTTAATTCAATCGCTTATGGTACATTTAGTAATATATATACCCATGATGGCTCAAGTGCAGGAAAATCTATTTTAGCAGCTACTTCTGGATATGCCGCACGGGGTAATGCAACAACCTCTTCTTATCAAAATATGGGTGAAGCTTCAATTGGTAAAGAGACTGATGGTGTGAGTAATATTGAAGTAAGCTTTAAAAATAAAAACTTCAATGCAAAACTGTCTAACGATTATGCTTGGGATTTATACAATACCCTTTATATTGACGCTGGGGCAAACTGGAACTGCTTACTAAACAAAGATATTAAAATGAGTGTTGCGGGACAATTTATCAAGCAAGATAGCGTAGGTGGTAATTATATGCAGTACACTCCCATGCAAGGAGATGGCGCAATTGACTCTATCTATTTAGCGGCAAAAGTAGGTGTAGCGTATAGAGGTTTTAAAACCTACCTTGCTTATTCAAAAACAACTTCAAATGCTGCTGGAGATAGTGCGTACTCAAATGCGATTTTAACACAATTTGGAGGAATGCCTGCCTATACTCAGGGTATGGTGACGCGCCATCAGTTCCTAGCAGGAACAGATGCTTATAAATTAGCGGCTTCTTATTCATTTAAAGAGTTGGAGCAAAATATTGTAGTTTCTGCATACTATACTATGTTTGATATGGATGCCAATAGTGGATATGGGATAGAAAGAACAGCAAGTGAACCAGGTTTTGATATCAAATATACACCAAAAATGCTCAAAGATTTACATGTACGTTTTCGTGGTAACTTTCCACGTCGATTTTATGAATCAGCTGCTGGTGAATTGGGCTGGAATGAGTATCGTTTAATTACAAATTACAACTTTTAAAAAGGAAATAAAGATGAATAAAGAACAAGTTACGGCGATTGAGAATGATCCAAATTTTCAAACATTAGTCAAAAATAGAACTAAGTTTGGATGGACGTTGACTATATTGATGTTGGTAGTATATTTTACATTTATATTAACCATTGCGTTTAATCCGAGCGCGCTAGGTCAACCACTAAGCGCTGATGGTGTAATGTCGGTAGGTATTCCTGTTGGAATTACTATTATTATATTTGCTTTTGTCATCACTGGTGTGTATGTACGAAGAGCAAACAATGAATTTGATGATTTAACACAAAAAATAAAAAATCGTGCACGGGAGATGAATTAATGTTAAGTAGAATACTAATACTTGTAGCTCTATTTGGAGCGATGTTATATGCCTCAGGAACTATAGAGGGTGAAATTGTAAAACAAGAGCTGAATATGTCAGCCATTGTTATGTTTTTACTTTTTGTAAGTGGTACATTGGGTATTACTTATTGGGCAGCTAAACGTACTAAAACAGCAAAAGATTTCTATACCGCAGGTGGTGGAATTACAGGTTTTCAAAATGGTATGGCAATCGCAGGTGATTATATGTCTGCGGCTTCATTTTTAGGAATTTCTGGTTTAGTTTATCTTAGAGGATATGATGGTCTTATTTATTCTATTGGTTTTCTAGTAGGTTGGCCAATTATTTTATTTCTGATTGCAGAGCAGTTACGTAATCTTGGAAAGTATACTTTTGCAGATGTTGCTTCATATCGTCTTCGTCAAATGCCAATCCGTACTCTAGCGGCTTCTGGATCAATTGCAACAGTTATCTTATATCTAATTGCTCAGATGGTAGGTTCAGGTAAACTTATTCAACTGTTGTTTGGACTTCAGTATGAGGTTGCAGTTGTTCTTGTTGGTGTATTGATGATACTATATGTAACATTTGGTGGTATGTTGGCTACAACATGGGTTCAGATTATTAAAGCATTTCTATTACTATCCGGAGCTACATTTATGGCTATTGCTGTAATGGCACACTATGATTTTAGTTTTGAAGCACTATTCTCTCATGCAACAGAATTAAAAGGCATTGAAATTATGAGTCCGGGTGGATTGGTTAGTGATCCTGTCTCGGCAATTTCCTTGGCTATAGCATTGATGTTTGGTACGGCTGGACTTCCACATATCTTGATGAGATTTTTTACAGTTGGTGATGCCAAAGAAGCACGTAAGTCAGTTTTTTATGCGACAGGGTTTATCGGTTACTTTTATATTTTAACCTTTATTATTGGTTTTGGCGCTATCGTTATGGTCTTTCAAAATCCTGAGTACTTAGATTTGGCAAAACAAGCAATAAATGGTGGTTCTCCGATTTTAGGTGGAAATAATATGGCAGCAATTCATCTTTCTCACGCAGTTGGAGGAGATTTCTTTCTCGGCTTTATTTCTGCTGTTGCTTTTGCAACCATCTTAGCGGTGGTTTCAGGACTAACACTAGCAGGTGCTTCGGCAATTTCCCACGACCTTTATGCTTCGGTGATTAAAAAAGGTGAGGCTGATGGTATGGCAGAGATGAAAATTTCTCGTATAGCAACTGTTGCACTTGGAATCATTGCTATCATTTTAGGTATTGCTTTTGAGAAACAAAATATCGCTTTTGTTGTAGGACTTGCCTTCGCTATTGCAGCGTCAGCGAATTTCCCTATCTTATTCCTTTCAATGTATTGGAAAAAGTTGACAACACGTGGTGCAGTTATTGGTGGATCATTAGGATTGGCAACCGCTGTTATTCTAGTAATTCTTGGCCCGATTGTTTGGGTTGATATCTTAGGAAATGCAGAAGCAATCTTTCCTTATAAATATCCAGCACTATTCTCAGTATCAATTTCATTTGCAGGAATTTGGTTCTTCTCTATTACCGATAGAAGTGAAGGTGCACAAGAAGAGCGAGAGGCATTTAATGCACAATATGTACGTTCTCAAACAGGTATTGGCGCAGAGGGTGCAGTAGACCATTAGAAAATAAAGGAGAGTTCGTATGAGTATTTTTGAACAAAGAGCTATTTTATCATCGATTCACCCCTTTGATTCATTGACTCAAAGGATTATTAGTGATTTGAGCGCAGAGATGGATATTGCTTATTATCCTAAAGATACACTATTACTCTCTCCTTCTTTAGAGTCTGAGTACTTATATATTATCATTAAGGGTCATGTTCATGAGATCCTTGATGATGAAATTCATAACGTTTATGGTGAATTAGACAGTTTCGATGCTAATGCACTCATTTATGATGATTTAAAATCAAGTTTTGTGGTTCAAGAAGATCTTATCTGTTATCTTTTAAAAAAAGAGACTTTCTTAAACCTCATACAAGATCATAACTCTTTTGCTAACTACTATATGCAAGACTTTATCTCCAAACATCAGGCTTTAAAAGAACATCAGCAACAAAATGATTTAACACCCTTTATGATGAGTAAAGTGTCAGATATTTTTTTACACACTCCTTGTATAGTAAGTGAAAATACAAGTATTAACAGTGCACTACTAGAAATGCAAACTCTTAAATCAACGGCTATATTAATTAAAAAAAATAATGAACTTGGTATCGTTACGGATGTTGATTTAAGAGAAAAAGTATTGATGAAAAATCTCTCTTTAGAGACAAGTATTCATGAAATCGCTAACTTTCCATTGATAGAAATTGGGTTAAACGATTTTTTATTTAATGCACTTTTGATGTTTACAAAGCATAATATAAAGCGTATTGCAGTTCGTGAAAATGGAAAAATTATAGGTGTCTTAGAACAACTGGATCTACTTAGTCATTTTGCCAACCATTCGCATCTTATAGTTATAAAAGTTATTAAAGCTCAAAGTATAGAAGAGTTACACAGTATTGCACAAGATCAACTTTTCTTAGTACGTTCTTTATACTCTAAAGGAGTAAAGGTACGTTATATCTCAAAATTGGTGAGTGAACTAAATTTAAAAATACATGAAAAGGTATTTGAATTAAGTGTACCCAGCGCGCTACGTGAGAAGTCAACATTGGTATTATTAGGATCTGAAGGTAGAGAAGAGCAAATTTTACGTACGGATCAAGACAATGCTTTGATTATTGCTGATGGAATAGAAGAAGAACAGTTTACTCCTTATATGGAAAAATTTTCTCAAAATCTTGAAGCGTTAGGTTTCCCTCCTTGTAAAGGCCATGTTATGGTTAATAATGCACTCTGGAGAGGAGATGTGAGCAGATATAAAAAACGTATTGATGATTGGATAGAAAACTATACGGAAGAGACTTTGCAGCAACTTTCTATATTTCTTGATGCAAAAAGTGCTACTGGGGATGAAAAGCTTCTTAAAGAGCTAAAAGAGTATATACATAAATCCTTTGTAGCGCGTGATGATATCTTAGCGCATCTTGCTAAGGCAGCTTTAAGTTTTGAAACACCTCTTAGTATGTTTTCGACGCTTGTGGTTCAGAAAAAAGAGCATGTTAATGAAATAGATTTGAAAAAGGGGGGACTTTTCGCTCTGGTACATGGTATTCGTATACTTAGTTTGGAAAAAGGATTAAGTGAGACAAATACATCGTTAAGGATAAAGGAATTAAATAATATGGGTCTATTTAATAAGTCTTTTGCAACAGAGTTAATTGAAGCTTATGATACTTTGTCTGCTACGCGTTTACAGTCAATGCTCAATCACCCTGAAAGCTTAGAAGATGGTAACTATATTAACCCTTCTAAATTAGATAAAATTGAACGAGATTTATTGAAAGATAGTTTTAAAGTAGTGAACACTTTTAAAAAATTTCTTACCTATCACTACCACTTAAATATGGTGCTGTAGATGTTAGAGAAGATTTTTCATTATTTTAATCATAATAATTTAAAAGACAAACAGTATGAATTTCTCTTTGATACGTATGAAGGAGATGAGGTAGTTGTCTATGATACGGAAACTACAGGATTGGATAGAAACAACGATGAGATACTTTCAATTGGTGCGGTAATTATTAAAGGAAATAAGATTTTAATGTCTCAGACATTTGAGGTCTATTTAAAACCTTCTAAAGAGATTTCAACAAAAAGTATTGAAATACATCGTATTCGTCCTTGTGATGTTGAAAACTCACTTTCAGCGCAAGAAGGAATAGAAAAGTTTTTACATTTTATAGGTTCACGTCCTTTGGTTGGATATTATCTTGAATTTGATGTTGCCATGATCAATCGTTACATCAAACCATGGCTTGGAATTACATTACCCAACAAAAAGATAGAAGTTTCTTCAATATATTTTGATAAAAAAATTGCTTTAATTCCACAAGGTAATATTGATTTACGCTTTGATATAATTTTGCGAGATTTAGATTTACCCAACATGGGTCAGCATAATGCTGTAAATGATGCAGTGATGACTGCCATGATTTATTTAAAACTGATCGAGAATAAAAAAATAAGTTTTAAACATTCTACCTAAGCGTTAGGATGTTTAAAGCTTATAGCTTAATATGAAAAAGATGGAGATATAATGAGTCAAGAAAAACAAGTTTTCCACCCAAATAGAGAGTTCGCAGAGACTGCTAGAATTAAAAACATGTGTGAGTTTGAAAACTTAACACGTTTTGCACAAGAAGATTACGAAGGTTTCTGGGGCAAATTTGCTGAAGAAAAAATTGAATGGTCTCAACCCTTTACAAATGTATTAGATGAATCTAATGCTCCTTTTGTTAAGTGGTTTGAAAATGGAAAATTGAATGTATCTACACAGTGTGTTGATAGACACCTGGTTGATAAGAAAAATAAAGCGGCTATTATTTTTGAAGGTGACAGAGGTGATAGTGAAATTATTACATATTTACAACTTTCTCAAAATGTAAATAAATTTGCTAACTTACTTAAGAATCAGTTCAATGTAAAAAAAGGTGACCGTGTTGTTATTTATATGCCGATGATTCCTGAAGCAGCTTATGCAATGCTTGCATGTGCTCGGCTCGGTGCGATTCATTCTATCGTGTTTGGTGGATTTTCTGCAGAAGCACTTAAAGATAGAGTTGAAGATGCTGAAGCAAAAGTAGTTATTACTGCTGATGGTGCGTTTAGAAAGTCTAAGCCATATATGTTAAAACCAGTAGTTGATACAGCACTTAAAGATGTAACAATTGTTGAAAAAGTTTTAGTTGTTGAACGTAACCATGAAGAGATTGAATGGGTTGCAGGACGTGATTACTCTTATAATGAACTTATTAAAAATGAAAATGCACATTGTGAAGCTGAAGAGATGGATTCAGAAGACCCATTATTCTTACTTTACACGTCAGGTTCAACTGGTAAACCAAAAGGAGTTCAACATAACTCTGCTGGATATATTCTTTGGGCACAAATGACTATGGAATGGGTATTTGATGTAAAAGAAGATGACACTTACTGGTGTACAGCAGATATTGGTTGGATTACTGGTCATACATATATTGTTTATGGTCCACTTGCCATGGGTGCAACTACAGTAATGTTTGAAGGTGTTCCAACTTATCCAGATGCAGGTCGTCCTTGGGCAATGGTAGAAAAACATAGAATTAATCAATTTTATACAGCACCTACTGCTATTCGTGTTTTACACAAGATGGGTGAAGATGAGCCAGGTAAATACGACATCAGTTCACTTAAAGTTCTTGGAACTGTTGGTGAGCCAATTGATCCTCCAGCATGGAAATGGTACTACGAATCAGTAGGTAACTCTAAATGTGCTATCGTTGATACGTATTGGCAAACTGAAACAGGTGGTCATATGATTTCTCCTGTTCCAGGTGCTACACCAATTAAGCCAGCATGTGCAACATTTGCATTACCGGGTATTATGGCTGAAATTTTAGATGATGATGGTAAAAAAGCGGCAGTGGGTGAAAAAGGTAAACTTTGTATCACACGTCCTTGGCCTTCACAGATTCGTAATGTTTGGGGTGATGAAGATCGTTATGTATCTTCTTATTTTGGAGATGCTACTAAAGATGGTAAACCAGTTTATTTCTCAGGAGATGGCGCAGTTTATGATGAAGATGGATATATCACAATTACAGGTCGCATGGATGATGTTATTAATGTATCTGGTCATAGAATGGGAACAGCTGAAGTCGAAGCAGCAATCAAAAAACATGATAATGTTGCTGAAGTAGCTGTTGTAGGTAAGCCACATGATCTTAAAGGTGAAGGTATCTTTGCTTATGTAGTTCTAAAATCTGAAGATACTATGGCTGAAGAGATGGAAATGGCTAAAGAGATTAATGGTGTGATTAAAGTAGAAATCGGAAATATCGCTTTATGTGATAATATCGTTTTTGTTGATGGTCTTCCAAAAACTCGCTCTGGAAAAGTAATGCGTCGTATTTTACGTGCTATTGCTAAGGGAGAAGAGATTACTCAAGACACTTCTACTTTAGAAGATCCGTCTGTAGTGGGGAAAATTGAAGAAATTGTGAATTCTTGTATATTATAAAATAATATGAGAATTGATTTCCAAAGGAATTTTCCTTTGGAAATATTTAAAGTAAGTTTCTAAAACTTACTGAAGTGTTGCGTACATTGAAGAGCGACCGAATTTTTGAGCCAACATAAATGCAGTTGCGCCACGTGCATTAGCAATTCCCTTATCTGCACCTTTTTCTACAAGTAGAGCACATAACTCTGGCATATCATCCATTACACACTCCATTAAAGGTGTCCATCCTGGTGCATCAGCTCTATTCATATCTGCCCCTTTTTCTAATAAAAGTGTAACCATCTCACGACGGTCACGACGAATAGTGATGTGAAGCAATGTTTCCCCATACTTATTTTGCATATTAACATCTGCTCCATCATTGATCAGATCACTGAAACCGTCAATATCATTCTTATATACCAGATCTCCAAAATGAGAAAATAGTTCTGTTGCATTCATTATTAATCCTTAATAGTTGTTTTATCTATACGTAATGTTAATACTACTTATATAAAGACTAGCTTATAAAATAGGTTTGTTTTACTTATAGTTCTATCCCTTGTTTAATAGGACTGGCTTTCGATATAATTTCAAAAAACTTATTTAAGGCTTTATATGGAATTATGTGTCGCATTAGATTTATCAACAAAAGAAGAAAACCTAGATCTTGCTAAGAAGATTAAGGCATACCCTATTTGGTTAAAAGTAGGTCTTAGAACATATATACGTGATGGAGAATCATTTTTAGTAGAACTTAAACGTATTAATCCTAAATGCAAAATATTTTTAGATTTAAAACTTTATGATATTCCAAATACTATGGCTGATGCTGCAGAATCTATTATGGGGTTAGGCGTGGATATGTTTAATGTTCATGCCAGTGCGGGTAAGAAAGCGATGACTACAGTTATGCAACGTTTAGAAAAATTTGAAAAACGTCCTTTAGTCTTAGCGGTTACTGCACTAACATCATTTAATGAAACTGAGTTTAGTAGTGTTTATGGTGAAAGTATTGCAAGTAAGGCAGATCAGTTTGCTAAAGATGCAAATGATAGTGGATTAGATGGTGTAGTGTGTAGTGCTTTTGAATCTAAATCAATTAAAAATGTGACAAATGAAAGTTTTCTTACATTAACTCCAGGTATCCGTCCTTTTGGTGAAGATGCAGGAGATCAACAGCGTGTGGCAACTATTGAATTGGCAGAAGAAGAGAAAGTAAACTTTATTGTAGTCGGTCGTCCTATTTATCAAAGTGAAAATCCATCCGCAGTAGTAGAAAAAATTTTAGCAAAGTTATAGTGGTATAAGTTTTGCTTAACTCCCTTAAGTTTTCAAAAGGAGCAGATATGAAAATGGTAATGGATAAAGTTGACATAATAGTAAAACTCAAAGAGAGAATCTCAGAAGCGAGATCAAGTAACGTAGCACTGGCTAATCAGTTAGAGAATTTATTAAACAGTATAATGAAAGACTCGAAACAACAAATATCTTCTATTTAAGTCCTAATATAGGGCTTAAATACCTACAATCTAATAATTATCAAAATATTTATAACAATTTTATTCTTTTTAAGGTTAAAATAAAGATTGCGACACTATAATCACATTCTCTTTTTAAGAGTACTTGAAAATGGAGAAGTGGGAGAGCTGGCTGAATCCACATCCCTGCTAAGGATGCGTACGGGTAACTGTACCGAGAGTTCGAATCTCTCCTTCTCCACCACCAACAATTTAACTTCCAAAAACTTAATCCTAATAACTATTATTTTTTCAACTGATACATATAATCAAAATAAAATGTAATTGATATTACGCTGTTCTAAAAACTAGACAGTATCCATTGGAATCAATAGTAGGCTTTTTTATATTTAATTTAATATCAATTCCTTTTATAAAGATATATATGAAATTGTATTGGAGACAAATTTTTTTATCTAAAAAATGAATCCAGTTTAAACCAACTACTTATGATATGTATCAAATCCTATAGAGCATATGTAAGCCTCCCCAAAAACAGTACCACCTAAAACAGAATAATTCTGATAAAATAAATCAGGAGCATTCATGCGAAGAAGTAAGTTTAGTGAGAAGCAGATCATTGAGATTCTCAAAGAGATTGAAGATGGCGCGCCAGTAGTTGAGACGTTAAGAGATAAAGGTGTTAGCAAAGATACTTATTACAAGTGGAAGCGTAAATACAGGGGCATGGAAACTGGTGATGTTAAACGCATGAGAGAGCTTGAAAAAGAGAATGCTAAACTCAAAAAGCTTTACGCTGAGATGGCACTAATGAATGATGCTCTAAAAGATGTTATTGAAAAAAAGCTCTAAAGCCTGATGAAAAACGAGAGCTTGTAAAATATATAGTTGAGCACTGCTTTTTGAGTATCAATCAGGCATGTCAAGCACTCACGCTTAGTAAGTCATCATATTACTATGAGAAAAAGTTAAAAGACGACAGTACTATCATTGATGCTCTCAACGAACTTGTTGAGAAACATCCACGAAACGGCTTCTGGCTGCTTTTTAATCGTTTGAGGAAGAAAGGCTTTGCTTGGAATCATAAACGTGTGTATCGAGTCTATAAGGCTTTAGGACTTAACTTTAAAAAGAGAACTAAGAAAAGAATACCGACAAGAGTTCAACACCCTCTGCAAGACCTGTTTGAACCAAATGAGCAGTGGTCAATGGATTTTATGTCCAATACTCTCTTTGGTGGGAAACGCTACCGTATCTTAAATATAATGGATGAGTTCAATCGAGAATTTATTGAGTTTGAAGTTGGTATATCATTGCCAGCTATAAAAGTCATTCAAACATTAAACAGAGCTATTGAATTTAGAGGTAAACCCAAATCAATAAGAGTTGATAATGGTCCAGAGTTTATCTCTCATAAACTTGAACAGTGGTGTTATATTCACTCAATAGAACTCAAGTTTATTCAACCTGGATCACCTACTCAGAACTCCAGAATGGAGAGATTAAACGGATCAATGCGTAGAGAGTTTTTTGATGCCTACCTTTTTGACAGTTTATCGGAGGTGAAAATCATGACCCAAGAGTGGGTTTATGACTACAATAATCATAGACCTCATTCAATATTAGGTAAATTAAGTCCTATTGAATTTTTAGATAAGTACAATCAAGAGAAGAATTGTTCCGTTTAAACTGGTTCGGGTTTAGGGGAGGCTTACAATGAGGTGAGGGTGTTATACGCACCAGTTAAATACGAGGCATTTTTTTCATAACGTTCAAGAATCCCTTTATTCTTTATATTATTGATTCTAAACCTGAGGTATATATCCTTTTCACCAAGGCTATCATCAAAAGAGTAGTTTAAAATCCGCCCTGTTTTAAGGAGAGCCCCTTTTAAATTATCTTGAACTTGCCCTTCAAGCAAATAATAGTGAAAAGCATCATCTCCTCGTTTTACCTCTTGTATTTCACCAATTAGAGAACCTAACTCAATATTTCCATTAAATACTAAATCAGATATTGACTTGTTTACAGACAAGATATGTAACAAGTTCTCAATATCAGAACCTTCGACTAAAAAAGGAATATATATAAATAACTCATCAATAGCCTTCGGATTTTTAATCTTAAGTCCAAAGTCTATTTTATCATTCCTATTCTCGTCTATCCAAAGATTAATATGCAATTCTAAGGTCGGTATGAGATCTACGCTCTCTCTTTTTTTATACCATATCGTAAAGGAAGAACTCATAATAACCTCATGTGATTAATCAGCAATTTACAGAATTGTATATCGCTTCTAAATTATTTACGTTAATTATATCCAATTGTATGTTTAGGTTACGAGAGAGTTCTTCCGCATAAGAGACTTCTTTTTCTTGCATTTTGTTAATCATCCCCAGAGTATATTCTTTTGCGTCTCTAGCAAAAAGATTTTTCTGAACCTGGAGCGCATTATCAATAATCACTATAAACCTTATAGGGTTTATTTGTTTAAAAATACTAAGTGGAATTCTTATAATAGATTTTTTTTGGGTAGTTAATGCGAAGTGGCCATCTAAAAGAATAATTTGTTCTGTATTTTGAATAGAATCAAGAGCATTAATAATTTGATTTTGATTTTGGATGATGTCCTCTTCTTCAATAACCTTGCTAAAGGGAGAGGTCTTAACAAGTGAACTAGCCATCACATGAACAAAAGAATCATTACTATTCGCTATGGAAGAGCACAATGTACTTTTTCCCACCCCATGGATACCTCCCACAAATATAATCTTATGATACATATTTTATGCCTGACCCATTTATACGAACTGCCTACTGTTAAGTAACTTATCTAGCTTTTGATTCATAAACATATATGATTGAGGTGGTCTAAACCCATCTATCCCCTTATAGGGGTCGATAGGTTCATTAAATATTTTTAAGTTATGAATTCCAATTGAGAAAGCTTTCTTCTTATTAGAAAAATATTCCATAAAAGAGTGCTTATCGATGCCCGCATATTTTGCACACTCCTTCCAAATTGCTTCAGGGGTATCTGATGTAATTTCTTTAATATCAAATTCTGCTACGATCCTTTTTACAGGAGAAGATGCATAAATAATAACTTTTTGCACATCATCTTCTTTAAATACTGCTTTTCTAAATTCAAAGAGCTTCTTTCCACTCAAAATTTCCTCAACATATTTAGGTCTTATAGACATCAAGACGCTTCGTTTTTTCTCCATGATGACCTCGATCTTAGTATAAAATATTGTAGTAAGTTGTACCATTATATTACACTATCCAATTTTGGTCAAGAGCAAAAATCGTACATGTGATCCCACTATGAGGACTTTAGTATACTAGCAGGATTAAACATCTACTATTTCATTATTTAAAATGTTTTGAGATTAAACTAAGAAAACTGATTTTACTAGTGCGCACTAGTAACACTTTTACGACTAATTAAAAATATCCTTCTTTTTACACAACTTGGATTATATTTTTACAAGTTTTATTCTCAAGCCTTTAAATACTAATAAATACCTAATTTTTCTACATTACTTAAATAGTAAGAATTCTAATTCCTTTTGGTTAACATAATTTATCTAAAGTAGACTACCTGTCCACTATATAAATTATTATTTATTTTATTTAAATCTAATTATAGCTCAACTCTAAACTTAGTATCTATATGACTTAATTTCTTTCTTTTCCATAACCGTACCATCTAAAGCATTGATTATTAATACATAATGCTCCGTTTCTATTTTATATATCAGAAAACGCTTATCATTAGTTAGCTTCAAAGATGTGACATCTTCTTTTGTTTCGTTTTTAGCAATTATTTTTGCTTCCTCTTCAGTAACATTGTGTAGTTTATGCATATTACTTCGTTTCCCCATCTTTAGCACAGGCCTATTGCTGTGATTGTGTATAGACT
>JADGDM010000113.1 GCA_016744905.1 Sulfurimonadaceae bacterium
CCATTATACTAGGAGAGAAATAGGAACCCTAGCGGGGATTCCTATTTCTCAAGACAAACGTTATCTCCAAAGTCTTACACTTGATAAAAGTTCACATTTATGTTAACATACACCTATGAAAGAAATAAAATTCTATAAAACATCTTCAGGGAAAAGTCCAATTGAAGACTTTCTTGATTCATTATCATCAAAGGAAGCCCAAAAGATTACTTGGGTTATGAGCTTAATTGAAGATATGGAAAATGTCTCTACTAAATTTTACAAAAAACTTAGTAGCTGTAATGATATTATAGAAGTAAGAGCTCAAATTGGTAAAAACAATTTTAGACTTTTGGGGTTTGAACATAAAGGTTCATTTGTGGTTTTAACAAATGGCTTTAAAAAGAAAGACCAAAAAGTTCCAAAATCAGAAATATCTTTGGCTGAGCATAGAAAAAATGAATATCTTTCAAGAGGAGATTAATATGAGTGATTTAAAAAAATATATCGCAAAAAGAAAAGAAACAGATAGTGAATTTTCTAAAGATTTTGAAGATGGCTATCAAGAATTTAAAATTGGTGAAATGCTAAAATCAGCTAGAAAAGAAGTAGGATTAACACAAGAAGATATTGCAGAAGTTATGCACACTAAAAAATCGGCAATCTCAAGAATTGAGAATCATGCACAAGATATTAGACTTTCAACACTTCAAGCTTTTGCACATGTTATGGGTAAAGAACTGAAAATACAATTGGTTTAAGAGTATCCTTATAAATACAATCAGTGGGAAGCCAACAACTGATTATGGCTTTGAGGTCACTATTTTTCATAAGTTAAGAGAGTTTTCAGATGGTGTTTCTATTTTTGATGGAAAAATTAATTGAGATAGATACAAAGCTGATCATTCACCTAAGTTTGAACTTTTTCTGATGCTATTTAATTATACAATTATAGAACTAAATATTTATTATTTACATCATAGGGATTAAATTTGAAATATAAAGATTTTAAAATAGGTGAAGACTTTTATACGAATGCTGGAAAATGGCGATGTACTGATATTGGAACAAGAGTTGTGATTGCTATTTCTTTAGATCAAATAGATATGAGAAATTACAATAGTCCACCATATAGTGTACAAGAAATAGTTTTTGACGAGTATGACTTTGAAGGTTGCTTTACAAAAGAGATAACAAAACAGAGTAGCCAATAAATTACCTTGCGGAAATTTATTGGTTGAATTCCATGATTCAACATTATCAAAAATAACACAAGAGAATGAAACCATAGAATGTCGTTGTGTGGCCTTATGATAGAACAGTTGAAAATTAAAGCAAATTCTATGGATGTCACTACCAGTCTTTGATTAAAATATTGGAAGTCGAATATGGGGGGGGTCGTGTGACCAATATTAGTTTTTAAACCGGTCTTTATAACTACATTTTCGACACAACTCTTCTACTGCTTTTCCTTGTGAAAAACCTTCAATCATATCTGTTGCTCTTTTTGAGTTTAGTCCTTCTTTAAGTGGAGTTTCATGTAGGTTACCGAGGTTGATAACTCCCTCACCGTCTAAACAGCAGGGAACTACTGTTCCATCAGCAAGTATGCCTATGTGAGACTTTAGCCCATAACACATTGCGTCACTGTCATGGGTACTCGTCAGTGTAGGCCACTCAAAATAGTGGTCAAAATTTAAAAGTACTTTTGAAGCCAATCGTAGGGATTTAATTTTATCGGTATAAATGGCATCTAAGTTTATCTCTATGTCAAAAAAGTTTTCAATTTCTTCAAAAAGTAGCTTGTTAAACTCCTCTTCACTTAAGACATCATCAAGGTTCCACACTCGAAGGTTGATAAATGGTTTTGGATACTTTGAAAGTTTATCCTTACATACACTAAGCACACCATCCATATATGCTTCAAAACTGAGGTTTAGACTGTTTTTATTGTAACTATTTAGGGAGATGTTAAGTTGTCGAACGCTGGGGTGAAAAAGCACTTCGATAGGTGTTTTTTTTAGGTAGTATCCACTTGTCGTCAGTTCGACTTGAAAGCCGTACTTGCCTGCAAGTTCTAGGTATTCAAAGAGGTTTGAGAGTGTCAGCGGGTCACCCATAACATGAAAAGCCAGTGATTTTGTGTATGGTTGAAGTTCGAGAAGCACTTTTTCAAAAAAACCGAGAGACATGGTTTTGGTTGGTTGTAGTTTTGGTGGGCAAAAGCTACATGCTAAACCGCAAATATTGGTCACTTCGATATGAACACGGTTAAAATGCATTAAGTCTCTTCTTGATATATATTTTGGACGGATTCTAGCATAAAAGTACACATACTCAGGCACTCCTGTAGAAAGCTTTCCATATTAATTGTATTCTTCATAAACAAATGATATATTTGACAAATGATTCTAAATTTCTTTGAACGTGTTGGTGATAAAACATTTTCACTTTTTTTCTCAACCTATGAAGCGCTCTATTTTGGATCGCTTTGTTTAGTGAGTATGTTTATCCCCAGTAGTTACAACTCTGCCATGCGTTCAGTACTCGTTCGTCAGATCTATTTTACCACCATCCAAATTTTACCTATGTTTACTATTATGGGACTTGTTTTTGGAACGGCTATCGTTGGCTCACTTTTCTCATTAGCGCTTGAATACTCTTTGCAAGAACACATAGGTAACATCCTTGTTGGTTTTGTGATGAATGAGTTTGCTCCATTTTTTACAGTACTGCTTATCTCTTTACGTTCTGGTGCGGCCATTGCGACAGAGATTGCGGTGATGAAGGTTAATAAAGAGTTAAACACCTTAGAATCTTTTCATATTTCGTTGATAAATTATCTATTTTTACCTCGTATTATCAGTGGAATGTTAAGTCTACTGTCTTTAAGTGTCCTCTTAACCTTACTGATGTTTTTTAGTGGTTTTGGTTTTTCATTTTTCATTTTACATATGAATTTAGACAGTTATTTGAGTACCTTGGTTTACGCTATTAGTATCTCTGATATTGTCTACATGAGTCTAAAAAGCTTGGCCTTTGGTTTTGTAACGATGTTGATTCCTATCTATAGTGGTCTAAAAACGATGGACTCTTTCTCTGCCATTCCTATCTCTGTTTTACAAGGGATGGTTCGGCTTTTTATCTCTATCTTTATTATCGAGGTGTTATCATTAATTCTGAAACAGTTGTAAACTTATTTGACAATTTTAGCAGTATCAAACTCTATCTTGAAAGCTATAAAGACGAAGATGTAGGATGGGTGTCAAGAGATACTCCCTTGCTATCAAACTTAAATATTTTAGAAAATATTTCATTGATTGAAGAGGCGCGTTATGGAATAAAATCACATGAGGCCTTGGCGAATGCAAAAGAGACCTTACGTTGTGCAGAGTGCTTTGAAATTGCACTAAAACGTCCTTCTTCTGCGAGTGCGTATGAACTTTATTGTGCACAACTTTGCAGGGCAAGTTTGTTGGATGGAAAAAAGATATTGATTGTGACGCCTTTTAGCCTGCTTAACGAGACTAAAGATATTGTATATATTTTAGATAATGAGTTATCTTGGCGAGATCAAATTGGCTGGTGGTTAGAAGATATGAATTGCATTGTTAGAAAAGCTAAAAATGCA
>JADGDM010000057.1 GCA_016744905.1 Sulfurimonadaceae bacterium
GTGCTATAATTCACGCAAAGTATAACCAAAACAAGGCAGAAAATGGAATCCGTTAAATTAACTGAATACAGTCATGGGGCTGGATGTGGATGTAAAATTTCACCTATGTTGCTAGATGAAATTTTAGAAACATCTATAGAAGTTTCTCCCTACCCCGCTCTTTTAGTGGGAAATTCTGATAAAGATGACGCAGCTGCCTTTGATCTTGGTAATGGAACTTCAGTTCTCTCAACCACAGATTTTTTCATGCCTATCGTGGATGATGCTTTCACATTTGGTCAGATTGCCGCAACCAATGCACTGAGTGATATTTACGCCATGGGTGGAAAACCTTTAATGGCTATCTCCATTTTTGGATGGCCTATTGATAAACTCTCCGCTGACGTAGCGAAGCAGGTTATTGATGGGGGACGTTCTATTTGTGAAGAGGCGAACATACCACTTGCGGGCGGACACTCTATCGACTCTCCCGAACCTATTTTTGGCCTTGCAGTTACGGGGTTGGTGGAAAATAAACATCTTATGCAAAACTCCAACGCTAAAGAAAATTGTCATATATTTTTAACAAAACCTCTGGGTATTGGTATCTTATCAACAGCGCAAAAACAGAAAAAAATTGAAGAGGGTGATATTAAACCTGCTATTGAAGCGATGACCACACTCAATAAAATGGGTCCAGATTTGGCCAAATTAGATGGTGTTATAGCGATGACGGATGTGACGGGTTTTGGTCTTTTAGGACATCTTGTTGAGATATGTGAAGCCAGTAATATTAGTTCTGAAATATATTTTGATAAAGTACCTTTACTGCCTAAGGTAGAAAAGTACCGACAATTAGGCTGTATTCCAGGCGGTGCTAAAAAGAACTTTAGGAGTTATGGTTCTAAAATTAGCGAAATGACACAACAACAACGTGAAATTCTTTGCGATGCGCAAACTTCTGGTGGTCTACTGATCATGGTCGAAGAACATGCCTTAGATAACTTTAAGGCAATGACAAAACAAAATAATTTACATCTTGAAACTATTGGTAAGACAACTTCAAAAGGTGACAATATAGTTGAAGTTATATAAGTGTCAGAATTACCTCAAAGTGATGATTTTAAATCCATTGTTTTAAACAACACGCCACTGATAGATGTAAGAGCGCCTATTGAATTTCAAAAAGGCGCTTTTAAAAACGCACTTAATTTTCCTCTTATGAATAATGAAGAGCGTCATATCATTGGTATTAAATACAAGGAAGAAGGAAATGAAGCGGCTGTAAAACTTGGTCATTCTCTGGTTAAAGGTGATACTAAAAATCAGCGCATTAAGGCATGGATAGATTTTAAAACTGAACATCCAGATGCTTTACTCTACTGCTTTAGAGGCGGACAACGTTCTAAAATATCACAAGAGTGGATGAGAGAGTCTGGCAAAGATATTGTGCGCCTAAAAGGTGGATATAAAGCCTTTCGAAGCTATTTAATGCAAGAGGTAATAGAATCTACCAAAAAATTTCAGCCCATTATTCTCGGTGGCCGTACTGGCTCTGGAAAAACCATACTTTTACAAAACATCAATAATTCTATAGACCTTGAAGGTTTGGCAAATCATAGAGGCTCCTCTTTTGGAAGAAAAACGACACCCCAACCCAGTCAGATTAATTTTGAAAATGCCTTGGCCTATGATTTAATTCAAAAGCTAGACAGAGACTTTAAAAAGCTATTTTTTGAAGATGAAGGTAAATATGTCGGTAGTCTCTATATTCCAAAAGAGTTTGCAGATTATCTCGCTGAAGCCCCAATAATAATACTTGAAACATCTGATAAAAAACGTATAGATATTACCTTTGACGAGTATATTGTGCAAGCCCAAAAAGATTATCTGACGCTTTTTGGGAATGATTCTCTTCAAGAGTGGGTTAAAGATATTCAAGAAGCTATGAAACGCATCAATAGAAGACTTGGTTCAGCGCGATATAAAGTAGTTTCTACTCTATTTGAAGATGCTTTAGAAGAACAAATAAACAGTAATTCACTCCATCTCTATAAAGTCTGGATAGCGTATCTTCTTAATGAATATTATGATCCCATGTATGATTATCAGATTGAAAAAAATGTAGACAGAATATTATTCAGAGGTAACAGTGAAGAGATTCTTTCTTATATAGAAGCAAATAAATAAGGTTCAGCCCTTATTTAATACTCGCAATCAAATTCCCAATTAACAGACTCCATCCATCAATCAAAACAAATATTAATATCTTAAATGGCAGTGATATCATCACCGGTGGTAACATCATCATACCCATAGACATTAAAATAGAGGCAACAACCATGTCAATAACAAGAAAAGGTAAGAAGATTAAAAAGCCTATTTCAAAGGCTGTTTTCAGCTCACTGATAACAAAGGCAGGGATAATGATAGAGAGAGGAACATCCGCAATTGTATTGGGGTTTTCTAACTTTCTAATACGTAAAAATAGAGCCAAATCCTTCTCTCTAGTATTTCTAACCATAAACTTTTTAAAAGGCTCTGTCGTTAGTGTAAACGCCTCTTCATAACTAATTTTTTCTTGCGTATAAGGACGTATCCCTTGATCATACGCTTTGGTTGCAATGGGTTCCATAACAAATATCGTTAAGATCAATGCCAACATAACTAAAAGTTGTGTTGGTGGTGTTTGTTGGGTTCCCAGTGCTTGACGTAAAAATCCAAATACAATCACAAAGCGCGTAAAGGTTGTCATCACCAAAATCATACTTGGGGCTAAAAAGAGAAGGGTTAATACTAAAAGTACATTAATGGAACTGACTAACTGTTCAGGCGAATCAGGAGCAGCTAAATTAAAGCTCATGGTAGGGATAGTGACACTTTCAGCAGCGAAAGTAACAGTAACTAAAGATAAAAATAGCAATAATAATTTCATCACTATTTACTATCACCTTTATCGAGTACTGATTTTATGACTTGATCTTTTTCATCTGTTTTCGCACCAAAGAAGTGTAATTCAACACGTCTATTTTTTGCCCGTCCACTCTTCGTTGCATTGGTTGCGATAGGACGATATTGTGCAAATCCAGCAGCATGAATACGGTCTGGTCTTACGCCATCAAGAAGTAACTCTTCAAGTACTGAAATAGCACGTCCAGAAGAGAGTTCCCAGTTATCTTTAAATAAGCTATTTTTTCCAGGACTACCATCATCCGTATGACCACGAACACTCACATCAATTTCATTAGGAAGTGTATCAATAATCAAGGCAATACGTTTTAAAAATAAGATGGCATCTTCACTGTCAATTTTGGCACTTCCTGCTTTAAACAGTAGTTCAGCTGGAAGTTCAATCACAAAACCATCTTGTGCCTCTTCCATAGTAATAGAAGGGCCCATTCCTTTTTCCATCATTTCATTGGCATCCATGATGGCTTGTTGTACGGTATTTACTGCTTCAGAAGTTTCATCTTGAGAATCAATAGGAGTAGACTCGAGCATACGTTTTTTAGAGATTTCTGTCTGTGTTCCACCTTCTAGGACACTCATCGCACCAGAGAGTGAACCGATAGCTTCAGAGATCTTTTTTGCATCCATACTGGCCATAGAAAGCAGTAAAACGAAGAAACAAAGCAGAAGACTCATCAAGTCTCCAAATGCAGCCAACCAAGCAGGAAGACACTCTTCACACTCTGGACATTTTTGCTTACCCATGATTAAGACTCAAATTGGCTAACACGTTCAGCTGGTGGAAGGTATGAAAGTAATTTTGATTCTAATGTACGTGGATTATCACCCGCTTGAATCGACATAATACCTTCAATAATCATTTCACGAATCAGTGCTTCTTCATCATTTCTAATATTTAAAATATTATAAATTGGTGTTCCAAAGATATTACCAATCATCGCACCGTACATCGTTGTAAGGAGAGCAACGGCCATTGAAGGACCAATAGCTGAAGGATCAGCCATATTTAAAAGCATCGCAACCAGACCGATTAGTGTACCAACCATACCCATCGCTCCCGCAAGACCTGCCCACTGATTAAAAATCTGTGAGTTACCCTTGTGACGGGTTGAAGTCTGTTCCATCTCAATTTCAAGAAGATCACGAATGGTATCTGGTTCATTTCCATCAACTGCCATAGACAGACCCGTTTTCAAAAAGGCATTTTCTTCAGTATTTGCAGCAGCTTCAAGCGCTAAGATACCATCGCGGCGCGCTGATGTTGCATATTCAACCAATTTTTTGATCAGTTCATTAACATCTGTTTGAGGAGGTTTAATGGCTATCATAAAGATTTTTGTAAAATTCTTCATCTGCTCCATTTTAAAAGAGACAAGAAGTGCACCGATTGAACCACCAACAACGATTAAAACAGAAGGTATATCGATATATGCACCGATACCAACACCCATAGCCATTGCTGAGAAGAGAAGACCGAGAATGAGAACAAGCCCAATGACCGTACCTAAATCCATACCAAAACCTTAAAAATTATAATTTGTAAATATAGAGGATTATATTTTCTTTTCCGTTAATTTACGCTTTCTTTACGCTCAATCATATAATAATGAAGCGATTTAGCCACAATTAACATCACAAAAAATGAAACTATTACATCACTAAAGAAGTGACCACCTTCAGCCATGCGCGCTAAACCAACTAAAAATCCATAAATAAACGCCAAACTTAGTGCAACTTTAGAACGATATAAAAGCGCAAAAGCAATAAAAACAAAGGCACCAGAAGCGTGTCCGCACGAGAATGAACAGTTACTTAAACACTGATCACTTAGTACATATGCTGGAGTAAATATCGACTCTCCTCCAAATTCCATTAGATGAACGGGGCGCGCACGACCAAATTGTTCTTTAAACAAAAAGTTTACAATCAAACCCGCACCAATTAATGCAACTAAGCTTGTATAAAAAAACTCGTATACACCATAGTTTAATATTTTTGATTTTTTAAACTTATTATAAAGACTTAAAGATAAAGAGGAGAGTAGTGTAAATATCAACACCCATTTAACAGAATAGTACAAAGTATAGATCCAGGGCGTTTCACGTAATATAAAGTGATTGTCTTTATAAAAATAAGCGGCGATAGTAAGATCAAGTTGTGGGTAGTAAACAAAAAAGAGAGAACTTAAAAGATAAGCCATCCAGATATAAAGCTCAACACCAAAATATTTATTATTCATAAAAGTGATTATAGTATAATTGCTTTAAAAAAAGAGATTGACACTTTTGAAAATTAAAAACCTCACACTTATGCAGACGAACTTAGCCATTATCCTTTTAGTTGCACTACTTAGTACAATATATAATTCATTTCTTGATCTTCATCCTGATGAGGGCTATTATTGGGCTTGGACACAACATCTTCAAGGAGGTTACTTTGATCATGCACCGATGATCGCCTACTTTTTAAAAATCACTACTTTTTTTAGTGATACTGTTTGGGGAATCAAACTTGTCGGTGTCATTACCATGAGTTTAAGTGCATGGATTTTGGTTAAACTCACCGTACTCATTAGTGATGAAAAAACTTCACAAAGTGTTTTATTTATTTTTCTCAGTGCGATACTGGCGCATGCTGGTCTGACTATCACTACCCCGGATTCTCCCTTTATTTTATTTTGGACTTTATCACTGTATACCACATACCGAGCACTGTTTGAAAACTCAAATAAATACTTTGTTTATTCAGGGATTAGCATCGGTTTAATGATGATGAGTAAATATAATGCCGTTCTTTTTGTCCTCTTTATTTTACTATTTCTACTCATTAAACGACGTGATGTCTTTACCAATATCTATCTCTATGTTGCCTCAATTATTGCCATTATCATTGTCTCTCCTATGCTGGTTTGGAACTATAACAACGAGTGGATTAGTTTTCTTTTTCAACTTAAACATGGAGGAGCGGGAGTAAGTGAGATAAATCTCAATAAATTTTTTGAATTTTTTGGTGGACAGTTTCTCATTTTCACACCTATATTTGCTGGTGTACTTTTTTATTATCTTGTTGCCAAACGTGCTTTTATAGACAACAACAAATACTTTTATCTTGCGCTTAGTGTACTCACGCCCCTACTCTTCTTTCTTTATAAGGGTCTCTACGCCAAAATGGAGCTGAACTACGCTTCAAGTGCCTACATTGGTGGAGCTATTTTACTGGGTATCATCTATGAGAAGTACCAACTTAAAAAACTTTTTATTGCAGGTATTACACTGGCTCTATTTTTAACTTTTATTGTTCGAATTGCATTTATTGCAAAACCAGAGATTATTTTAAATATGTATGGCACAAAGATTATGATAGATAAAGTAGCAACGCTCTCTCATAAAGATGATGCTTTTTATGGAAGTCATTATGGAGTGGCTGGTTTGATGGGATTTTATCTACCAAATCATCCACAAATCAACATCATCACTCCAGCGCGCTTCTCTCAGTATGATATGTGGAGAGAAGATATGAAACCTAAAGATGGTCTTTTACTCTCTACAAACAAAGAAAGTCACGCACTTAATAAGCTTTTCAAACATCATGAGATAGTCTATGAACAGACCTTTAAAAATGGTCCAAAGGGTGAACGCACCCTATATATTTACAGGGTAAGTGATGCTAAATAAACTGGACTATAAAAGTATTATAAAGGGTATCATCACCTTAATACTTTTCTATTTTCTCTTCTCTTATGTTGACATCGATGAGTTGATTGCTGTTTTGGCAAAATCACATGGTGGTTTTCTACTTATCGGTGTACTTTTACAAATCGCATCAACCTATCTCGCAGCCTATCGTTGGCAACTTATTATGAAGATGTTAGGGTTTAAAGAAACACTCTCATTTTATGTAAAGAGCTACTTCAAAGGCACTTATTTCAATCAAATCTTACCAAGTAGCATCGGTGGTGACGCCGTACGTATGATAGAACTCAGCGCGCTGGGTTATGATAAAAAAGATGTGGTTTATGGTGTCAGTGTAGACAGAGTTTTAGGACTGATTGGTCTTTTAGTGTTAAACTTTTTCTCCAACATCTTGTTTTTTGGCTCATTTCCACTTTGGTTTTACCAACTCATCAACCTAATCACCGTCAGTGGCTTGGTTGGATTTTCACTACTGTTTTTTATTGATAAAATTACCTTTATAAAAGAGATTAAACTCATCAATATTTTCTATCGTTTGGCTGTACGTCTGAATAATCTATATACTTCCAAGACAGTCCTCATCAAACATATCCTTATCTCTGTGTTGGTCCAACTACTCTCTGTTCTGGTCGTTTACTCAGTAGCCTTAAGCATAGAAGTAAAGATTACATTAGATCTATTTCTCATCGCTATACCACCGATTTTTCTTCTTACAATCATACCTATTTCCCTAGCAGGATGGGGTGTTCGTGAAGGTGGTATGATTGGGGTATTTATGTTGATTGGGGCAGATAAAGAAGAGATTTTAGCCCTTTCTATTATCTATGGTTTGCTTCTTATGATCAGCGCGCTACCTGGTGCTTATATGTGGGTAAAAAGTAAAAAATCAACCTAGTTTATAGTTTTTAAATCTAAATGCCCACACACCAATTAAAGCTTCAAGAATAATCTCTTTATTCATCTTAGACACCCCATGTTCTCTGTCCATAAAAAGAATAGGTGTCTCAGCAATACTTGATCCTGTTGATGAAAAAGCATAATTCATCTCAATTTGAAAACCATAACCATTACTTTTAACCTTAGTAAGATCTACTTTTTCTAAGGCACTACGTGAGATAAATTTAAATCCAGCGGTCAAATCTTCAACTTTAACGCCCGTAATAAATTTTGCATATTGATTGGCAAAATAACTGAGTAAGATTCTACGCAATGGCCAGTTTAAAACACTGATCCCTTTAATATAGCGTGACCCAATAATAACATCTGAGTCATCTTTCATTGCAATCATGTCTAAAAGGTATTTAGGATTATGAGAAAAGTCAGCGTCCATTTGAACGATATAATCTGCTCCTTTTTCAAGAGCCACCACATAACCTTCACGGTACGCCGAGCCAAGACCCAGTTTACCAGCGCGCTGTAATAGATGCACTTTGACACTGTTCTCTTGAAGTTTTTTCACCATATCTGCGGTGCCATCAGGAGAGTTATCATCAACAATCAAAACCTCTAACGATTCATGCTGTTCTAATACAGCTGCGACAATTTGATTGATATTCTCTTTTTCATTGTAGGTGGGGATAATTACGATAGTTTTCATAGTTTTCTTTATAAAATTTATTTTACCAATAAAATTATACATTATAAAGGCAAATATAATATAATTCACGAAAATAAATCTATAAAGATGTACTTATGCAAAAAAATGCTCTCTCTATTGTTATCTTAGCAGCCGGAAAAGGCTCAAGAATGAAATCGCCTACCGCAAAAGTTCTTCACCATATCAGTGGAAAGCCTATGCTTTATCATATTGTCAAAGCCTCTTTTGAACTGAGTGATGATGTCAGTGTTGTTGTAGCACATCAGGCCGACAAGGTTAGAGAAGAACTCAGCGCGCTGTTTGAGAACATCAATTTTATTACACAAGACGCTACCAACTTCCCTGGAACAGGTGGAGCCATGATGAATGTCAAGGCTAAAAATGAGAAAGTTTTAGTTCTAAATGGAGATATGCCACTGATTACCTCTAGCGCGCTACAAGGATTTTTAGATATTGACGCAGATGTTATTATGTCTATTTTTGAGCTTAATGATCCTTCAGGTTATGGACGTGTTATTATCGGACAAGAAGGTGTTGAGTATATCGTTGAGCAAAAAGATGCCAACCAAGAAGAGCTTGCTTGTCAGAGTGTTAACGCAGGAATTTACTGTTTTAAAAATTCACTTTTGGAAAAATATATTCCAAAACTCTCCAACGATAACGCGCAAGAGGAGTACTACTTGACAGATCTTATTGCGATGGCAAAGGCAGACAACTTGGTTATCAAACCACTTTTGGTTGATGAAGAAGCTTTTAAAGGGGTTAACTCGAAAATAGACTTAAGTGACGCAGAAGTAATTATGCAAGATCGACTCAAAAAAGAGTGGATGGCTAAGGGTGTTATTATGCAACTGCCATCAACGATTTACATTGAAGAGAGTGTTAACTTCGAAGGTGAATGTCTTTTAGAAAATGGCGTACGTATCACAGGAGAGACTCTTTTAGTTGATGCCCACATCAAAGCAGGCTCAGTTGTAGAAGACTCTATCATTAAAAATTCAGATATAGGGCCGATGGCGCATATCCGCCCGGCTTCACACATTGAAGGCACCCATATTGGTAATTTTGTAGAGGTAAAAAAATCATCTCTTAAAGGGGTAAAAGCAGGTCACTTAAGTTATATCGGTGATGCGTTGGTTGATGAGGGAACCAATATTGGAGCAGGTGTGATTACTTGTAACTATGATGGAAAGAACAAATACAAGACCATTATTGGTAAAAATGTATTTATTGGTAGTGATTCACAACTTGTGGCACCCGTGACCATCGAAGATGATGTTATGGTCGCTGCGGGAACAACAGTGAGTACTAAAAAAGTAGCGTCAGGTTCACTGATTTTAACGCGCACACCAGAAAAAGTGATTAAAGGCTTTTTCTATAAATTTTTTGGAAAGAATAAATAATGATTATTCCTGAAAACCTATTAACAGATAAAAAAATACTGCTTGGTGTTACCGGTTCTATCTCTGCGTATAAAGCATTAGAACTCACCCGTCTTTTTGTTAAAGCAGGCGCAGACGTAAAAGTGGTGATGAGTGAAAGTGCTAAAAAATTTGTGACACCATTAAGCTTTGAGACACTCTCAAGAAACAAAGTTCTCGATGAGAGCAGTGAGTCATGGGCAGATGATCATAACCATATTAAAGCAACGCAATGGGCAGATATTTATGTTATCGCACCATGTACGGCCAATACCATTGGTAAATTATCGAATGCTATCGCTGATAATATGTTACTTCAGTGCGCGCTGGCTTTTCCAAAGATAAAACTCCTCGCACCATCAGCCAATACCAATATGCTTCAAAACCCTATCACTCAAGCGGCAATGAAGATGTTGGCAATCGCAAACTATGAGATCATGGAGACACAAACCAAAGAGTTGGCTTGTCAGACAACAGGCGATGGCGCACTCGCAGAACCTATCCAAATATTTTGGCACGCTGCTCGTATCTTACTTCGTGATCCATTTTGGGTAAATCGTCGTGTTATAGTCACAGGGGGAGGTACTATAGAGAAGATAGATGATGTTCGTTATCTTAGTAACTACTCCAGTGGAAAAATGGCTTCGGCTATGGCCAGTGCACTGTATATAAAAGGTGCCGATGTTAATCTTATTGCGACCCGTTTTGAAGACAATCTTAGTAATGAGATGCATACTATTGATGTAGAAGATACCGAAGAGATGTTTGAGTATCTTCGTGACTCTATTCGTATCGCTAAAAAAGGTGTTATTACTAAGGCAACACTCGTTGCTGACGCCCAAATAGAGCATGTTCAAAAAGAACCTTTTGTCTTTATGGCAGCAGCGGTCAGTGATTATATTCCTAAGTTCGCACAAGATGGGAAACTTAAAAAAGAGATGTTGGGAGATGAGTGGAGTCTGGAACTTAAGCAGAACCAAGACATCTTAATGAATATCGATAAAACAGGTATCAAAACAGTGGCTTTTAAAGCAGAAATGGATGCGACTGTTGCAGAAGAAAATGCGAAAAAACTACTTGGTAAAAAACGTGTAGATGCGGTGTGTCTAAATGTTTTAAAAGACGCTACTTCTTTTGGTTCTGAGACCAATAGCATTGATTTTATTACTAAAGACAACAACAGCGCGCTGGGTACTTCAGATAAACTTTCCTTGGCTCTAAAAGTTTTGGAGCACTCTAAAACACTATGAGTATAGGAGACCTAAGTGCCTTAGCCAATATCGCTAAACTGGCCTCACTCTCACCTAGTGAAGCCAAGGCACTTATTAAACTCTCTACCATCGATGTACTCAAGTCTTTAGGTTCGAGTAACTATCAAGTAGTGGTTGATGGAAAGACGCTTGAAGCGAAGGCTGATAACCCAAATTTAAAAGCACAAACATATTGGGGAGAGATTTCTAAAAGTGGAAAAGAATTTTCACTATCAAACCTAATAAAGTCCCCTGCTCTTTTAAATACACTTTCTCATTCACCCATTACGTTTACTTTAGATGAATTGGTCAAGATATTAAAACAACCCTCTCCTGTCTCAGCCATGAAAGATCAAGCTCTACAACTTATGGCAAGTGCTGGTTCAAAAGAGGAGTTCAGCGCGCTGGGACAGTTACTACTTTCACTGACCAACTCCACGCTTACTCTTCCTTTTTTAGAAAATCAATTTAGAGGTTATTTACAACTTAAAAAGAGAAAATCAGAGCAAGGTAAAAAAGAGAAAAAACAGCACATCGACTTCTACACTGCGCTCAAACACTTAGGACCTATCAGCGGTACTATCGTCTTGATGGAAGAGTCAATTAGTATGACACTGTATGTTGGGTTTAAAAAAAGTAAAGCGATCCTAGAAAAAGAGCTAAGTGAGCTGAGCTTTGGAAATGACACCAATATCATCGTTCAAGAAGAGATTACTCCACTTTATGAAGAGTCTGGTGATCACGTTTTAGATATTAGTACTTAGTTTATATTCTATTTATTATAAGTCTATATAATCCACTACTAACTTAAAGGTTTTCTATGCAACTCATTATTATTCTCTTCGGCGCAACACTGGGTTTACTTTATGGTCACTTTAATGATGGCTTTATCTTCAGTTCTAAAATCTGTCTTTTTGCCGGTCTCACCCTTATCATGCCCACACTTTTTAATGTAAAGTTTTCAGATGTGAAACTCATTTTAGAGTATAAGGTCTTGATGATAAAGGGAATGATTATTAACTATATGGTTCTGCCCATAATTGCCATTATCATCGGTCTAATCACACAAGACTTTGGAATCGCTGCTGGACTTTTTCTACTCTCAGTCTTAAGTGGTGGGGGAATGGTTATGCATTGGATTAAAAAATCAAATGCAGACACCTCTATCGGGTTCATCTTACTTTTTGGAAACCTTGTCTTTGTCTCACTCTCTTTGTTAATGTTACATCTTTTTGGAACCTATGGCGCAGAATATTTCAATGCGACCTACTCAAATGAGCGAAATGTCAGTAACTTTGCACGTGCGGTTATCGTTTTACTTATCGTCGTGCCATTTGTAGTGAGTCGTATCATTATTCTTATCAAACCACTCAAAGAGTTTATTGATAAAACACGCAGTACCATCAGCAGTGTCAGTCTATTTTTGATTATTTTTTATCTATTTGGACTACAGAATTCTCAACAGCTATTTGACTTATATGACTTTGAGCCTGAACTGTTTTTTATCTCTATACTAGCCGTTGTTGGATTTTACACGGCGATATTCTTGGTTTCAAAATTTGCCTATAACCTAGACTCACCTCAAGAGAAAGCAGCCTTTTGGCACAGTGTCACAAGATATATCACTCTGGCACTTGTTATCTCGACCTTCACAACAGGAACCTTTGGTGTTTCCATGATATTACCCATCATGTTCGCTTATGTCGTTCAGATCCCATTTGCCATTGTTATTTCTAAGTATTACGCATAGTAGAGTGTATTATTTAGTAATACCCTCTATCTCTAATAGTAATTTAACCTTATCTCCAACAATTAAACCGCCAGTTTCAAGTGCTTTATTAAAAGTAATATTAAATTCGTTTCGTAGTATTTTTCCCTCTAGTGTGAAACCACTACGTTTGTTACCCCAAGGATCTTGAACCAATGCACTCGCATCATCCATCTCTAATTTCACCTGTTTTGTAACATCTTTCATAGTGAGGTTGACATAAACATCTTCACCCTCTTGTTTCACAAAACTCATAGTAATGGTTGGATATTTTTTAGCATTAAAAAAGTCTGCACTTTTTAGGTGACTGTCACGTTTTTTATCTTCTGTATTAATAGAAGATACTTTTACACTACCTTCTAGCGCGCTAAGTTTTTGTGTTTTAGGATCATACGAAAATGTTCCACTAAAGTCTTTAAATTTACCGGTAGTGTTACTCACCATCATATGTTTAACTTTAAAACCTAGGTTTGTATGTGAGTTATCAACCTTATAGTCCAATGCATACAGTGAACCAAATCCCATCAATGCACTCAGTGCTACTACTTTTAATAATTTCATCTTTTATTCCTTTTTATTGTTTGATATTCAAAGTTTAGTGCAGTTACTCTAAAATTAAGCTTAGAGTAATTACACTAATAATATCTTTAAAAAACTGGAGAAAAATCGATACGGATAGTAGATTCACCTGCATCATTTATCCATCGTCCTGTATCACTGATACTAAAGGATTCATGTAGAAGAAAAGAAGCTTCTTGTGTGCTGTTAAAAGAGGTATCTATTTGATCCCAAGTTGGCGTATAGCTCTCTGCCCAACAGCCGATGCCAGAGTCACCTTCATCTAGAAGCAGTTCATTAAGTTCATCAGTGAAGAAGCAGTATCCTGTTTGAATAAAACCACTGTTATAGCCATTTGGATAAAAGGAGATGCGGTTTTCACCGTAAGTATCAGAAAAGTAACTTGTTTCACTTAAAACCACACCTTCTGGATACTCATCGGCATAAGGAAAAGGAAATAGTCCCAATAGCCAAGCTGTCTCATCTTTTAAAGTCTCATCTGCACGGGCAATCTTAATATTTTTATAACTTTTTTCATACTGTGTGAAACGTCCATTAAAAGTTATGTTGATATCCCAAATAAACGCTTCAGCATCATAGAGTGTTTGGGCATGATTTTCACAAAAATGGATATCTGTATTCATTCTATCATTAATATAAACCTCATAATTTCCTATATTTACATCTAAAAAGTTTACATCTCCGCTATCATTTGTAGTCCCTAAATAAAGCTGTTGATTCTCTTCATCAACACAACTTTTAGAGCGCAGTTCTACCTTAATATCTTCAATAGGCTCATCATCACTGTCCAAAATTTCCAGGGTCACCTCTGCTAAACTTTCATGTGCAGGAACATTGAATTGATCTTCTTGATAATTTATATCAAATATATGTTCACTTTCAATAGGAAACGCACAACTACAGCTGTTTTCATACTCAATTTTATACGCACCAAAAGGAATATTCGCCTCAAATCTAAAACTTCCAAATTCTATATCTGTTGAATAATCCACTTCTGTTGGTGAGGGACCTATACGGCTAACAAGTAGCTTTCCATTAGCAGATGCATCTTTGTATTTTACAGACCCTTTATATGTTTTTGTCTCATCAGAGGTAAAAATAACAGATGAACCATGAATAAGTAAGGTAGTCACCACAGGCTTGCCACCTAAAGAGGTAATACTTCTTTTGACAGACTCACGTTTAGCAATAACCAAAACATCAAATTCATCTGCTTTGAGATTCATTCGATAATCACCATTGTCATCTTTTTCATAGCGACCATCACCAATATGATAAAGATAATTACGCCCATCCAAAAAACGCTTTGTCACTTTTTTCATGGTTGTTTTTTGAAAATGCTGATCTATCAATGTCTGCTTGAGCATGATATCGGATTCAAGATAGTTCAATGCTTCATCTCCCAACTCAGGGAAATTCGCATTTTCATTATATTTTAGTGAAACCTTCCAACCTAAGAGATGGGGATTATCTTGAACGGCTTGATCATCTATAATTTCGTCTAATATTTTTTTAACTTCTTGTGCAGGTGTGAGTGTGTTGTCCACATCAACCCTACGTAAGCGACTTGAAAAAGTTTCAACCTTGTACCATGCTTTCTCTATATCACTAAGCCCTTGAGTAAAACCACTGACATGATTCACATCTTTAGGAACAAGCAAAAATTTTTTTTCACTTCCTTCATAAGAGAAAGAACGTCCATCATAAAAGCTACGGGTAGCAATATCCAGCTTCACCCCAGCTTCCGTATAAAAATCAAAATATGACACCTCTGTTTTCAATAAAGAGAGTAGCTTAATCATATCTTTAAGATCCAAGACCCCATCCTTATTTACATCATACTCGGTTGCAGTGAGTTCTTGATACAGTGCTTCTTTAAACAAATCAATATCTTCAAAGTCAACTTCACCATCAAAATTCACATCGCCATGTAAAACAAACTCTGAGTAATCAATTGTCCCCGAACTGTTTTCAAGCAATAGACTTTTACTCTCACCTCTTGGGGCATACGAAGGTAAAGTATCAATAGCGCTCATAGCGTCTAATAAATCACTAATATACCACTCTAAAATGCTAAAGTAAGCATCTTTATTCTCTGTACGCACAGCTAAATATTTTTCAAATTCTGTATATTGGTTCACACTCTGTATTTCTAACTCATTGAGACTTAAGCCGTCTTTATTGTAGTCGTACTGCAATTCAACAACAGAAACTATGACTGGCTTTTTATCAATACTTTCTTTTGCTTCATCTTCTGAACATGCCGCTAAAAAAAACAAGTTAAAAACTAAAAACAGCGATAATAAATATTTCATTTCTATACCTTTAATATATTTGAAATACAATAACACAAAAGCATTGCAAAAACATTGCAAAAATAACTCCTGAACTTTCATTCATTTAATTCTCAAACTTTTGCTATAATTCAACACTTTTAAAGAGGAATAGTTTTGAGCAATATTGCACGACATATCGCTATTGTTATGGATGGAAATGGAAGATGGGCTGAAGAACGTGGTGAAAAGCGCGTTAAAGGTCATGAAAAAGGCGCTGAAGTAGTTCGTGAACTCACCACCTTTTGCTCTAACCATGAAAGTATTAAGCGCTTAACTCTCTACGCATTTAGTACTGAAAACTGGAAACGTCCCAAGTTAGAAGTAGAGTTTTTGATGAAACTCCTCCAACGTTATCTAAAAAATGAACTGCATGTTTACATGAAAGAAAATGTTCGATTTGAACCCATTGGTGATTTAAGTGGATTCTCCAAGTCACTGCAAAAAACCATTCAAGAGACAAAAGATAGAACAGCCTCTAATACAGGCCTTATTCAGACATTGGCACTTAATTATGGGGCTAAAGATGAAATCGTGCGCGCTGTGAAAAAGATGAATGAAAATAATATCGAAATTACAGAAGAAAACCTGAACAACGCGCTGGATTTAAGTGATGAAGTCGATGTATTTATTCGCACAGGAGGAGATGTAAGAATTTCAAACTATCTTATCTGGCAATGTGCCTACGCTGAGATGTTTTTTACTCCTACTCTCTGGCCTGATTTTAAAGCTGAAAATTTGACAGATATCATCGAACAGTTTATCTCAAGAGAGCGTCGTTTTGGAGGACTAAAGTAGTGGAATATATTTTTATAGCTATCCTTGGACTATTAATTGGTTCATTTTTAAATGTTGTTATTATCCGTATTCCCACTGGTGAAAACATTGCCTTTCCTGCCTCACACTGTGTTAAATGTAACACACCTTTAAAACCTTATCACAATATCCCACTTTTTTCATGGCTCTTTTTACGTGGAAAGTGTGCTTTTTGTAAGGCACCAATCAGCTATCAATATCCCCTCATAGAACTGCTCAGCTCACTGATATTTCTTGCCGTTTTTACAAAGATGGGTATTTCACTTCCTGCCTTTGGCGTCGCTGTTGTATTTTTATTACTTCTGGCCATGACGGTTATAGACCTTTATTATCAAGTAGCGCCTGATAGTCTAAATCTTTTAGCCCTCACCATCGCTATTATCAGTGTATTCTCAGCACCTATGTTGCTTAACAACTTTATCAATGCCCTACTTTTTGCAGGAGGCTTTACCCTACTGCGCTTTTATCTCTCATACGCCATCCAAAAAGAGGCGATGGGTGAAGCAGACATTATG
>JADGDM010000058.1 GCA_016744905.1 Sulfurimonadaceae bacterium
TCCAACAACTTTAATTGTATTAACTACCGGTGTTTGTGCACCTAAAGCCATCACTAAAGTATGATATCTGGTTCCAATAACGAGTGTTGCATTTTTTATTAAATTATATACATCTATAATTTCAGGAAATCCTTTGAGATGAATATTGTAAAGATAAAAGGTATCGCTCATTGAGATACTCTTAAAATATTCACCCTGAAATTCACCACCATGATCTTTTTGAAATGGAAGAAAAACTATTGATTGCTTGTATTTCTTTTCTAAGGTGAGGAACATCTGTCTAATTGTCTCTTGGTATGTTGACATATCTTCTATACTCATATATGTTTCAATAACAACATAGTCATCATTTAGTTTTGAAAATACTTTTTTATTTATTTGAATTTTACTATTCAATAGTAGTAAATCATCTGGTATATTTACAATATTTTCATTCAAAATACCAAGTTCTCTTAAGTAAGAAGGGGACAAAAGTTGATCCCTAGCTCCAAATTTAGTATTACTTAAAGAGTTGAAAAAAACTTTATAAAATTCGGAACTGCTATCATATGGACCATAGCTATTACCTGTAAAAAAAATCTTTTTTTTCAACTGATTAGCGATGATAATTGGTAGCATTATTTTATACAGGTCCTTTTTTCTTTCCCAAGTTGCCCACAAATGATTAAAATAGCCACCACCATTAACAACCAAAACGTCAATTAACTCAAGACTACTTTTTATCTTTTCATAATCTTGTGCCATATTTACTATCTCTAATGGAGTTAAAGAAGAAATATACTGATTGGGAATTAATCCGAATTTACTCAAAAATTTATTTTTGACTTTAGCTTTAAGAGACAATGAATTATTTGAATTATTTAATAAATTTATTTCACATTTTTCTATACTGTAATCATCAAAATATTCTCTAATGATATTATCAAATGCTGTTTCATTTTCACGCTCAAAGTAATAAAAAACATAATCATTTTCTAAACCAAAATCATACACATTATTGATTAACATTCCATAATCACCAAAGTTTACTTCTGATATTGGACCTGTAATACCTATTTTCATTTAATTAACACTGCAATTGCATCATTTGAAAATGCATAATGTCCATGAGTTATAGCTTCTTTACGTTCTACAAATGAATCATCAACTAAGAGTGACTCTTTTTTCATATAGTTAACCTTTGTATCTTTAGCATCTAGATGTAAGATATCATCAAAAATTTGAGTTATTCCAAAGCTGTGTAATGTTTTAGCCAAATTATTTTTTTGATTTTTTGTGATGAGATAAACTTTTTTGCCTTCATTTTTAGATTGAAAAATCAACTTCATCACATCTGTATTAATCTCTTTTTCATCCAAAAATAGCGTATCATCAAAATCAATATAGAGATTTGTATAAGATATATTTGTTTTATATTTTGGTAATAAAGCACGTCCTAAAGAGATTTCGATATCATTAAAAATCACTTCAACATCAAATCCAATTTTTTGAAAAAGTGCCAACTCGATAAAATTTACCCCACGAGAACGATTTAACATCATTGTTCCAGAGACTCTTGGCCCGATCTCTAAAAGTTTAAGTTGGCCATTTTTATCTTTTTTCATCTGATAAAACCAAAGACCATGTAGGTTTAACTTTTGACTGATTTTAGTAGCAAATTCATTAAATGAAGACGACAGACCTTGATCTTTAACAAAGGTAGATTGAACAGAAATACCTCTGGTCATTCTTTCACGTGTTCGTCCACCAGCGTAGAGTAATTCACCTTGATCGCTAAAGCAGTCGATGGTGTACTCTTCATCATTTAAAAACTCCATCCAAACGAACTCATCACTTTTATACTGTTTTCTAAAGTCCTTAAAAGCATTTTCATCTTGAATTAGAAATGAGTCCTGAGCACCCTGCCCTTTTTTAGGTTTTACAAACAATGGAAACTCTAGCTCTTCCTCATTTTCATACACATCCGCAATGGGTAAAATATCTTGAAAATACTTATAAGTTTTATCTTTAAAACGAACTATTTCATTGACTTCTTGACTTTGACCTATCACCTTTAGGTTTAATCTCTCTTCTATTTCACTAAGCTTAAAAGCCACATCATCATGCGCAGGTATGATAAAATCAATAGCTTCTATTTTGACAATCGAACTCAACTCTTCATCAAACTTTTCATCATTCACAAAAGGCAAAATATTAATTTTTTGATCTCTATAATTACAGTAAGAGTTACCAGCACTAGAAGCCAGCTTTACTTTAAAATATTTATGATGACTTAAGGCGTTGATAATTTCATTGGCGATTTCTGTTCCGCAAGGAAATACTAAAATATTGTACTGCTTCATTTTTGTACAGCCTCTTTAATGATTTGAATGATCTTATTTTGATCTTCTTCTTTCAGCTCTGCATAGATAGGCAGTGCCAAAATTCTTTTCGAAATATCTCTAGAATTTGGCATCACTTCCGAATTGATGTAAGGTAAGGTATCTAAAGAAGGATGAAAATAACGTCTAGGATAGATCTCTTCTCTATTTAATGCACTTTGCACTTTTAACACACTTTCTTCATCTTCGAAAAGCAGTGAAAAATAACTGTAGTTTTGACTACTACTTTCATGCTGCTTTTGTAAGCTAAAATTTTTAAAGGCCTCTATATATCTCTTAAAGATTTTTTCTCTTTGATTTAATATAAAAGGCATATCATCTAAAATAGACAGACCCATCGCTGCTTCAAACTCATTCATTTTAGCATTCGTTCCCAAGGCTTTCACCGAATCAGGTCCATCAATGCCAAAGTTAATTAAGTAACGTGCTTCATCTACCAACTCATCATCGTTGATAATTAAAGCACCCCCTTCGATGGTATGAAAAAGCTTCGTTGCATGAAAACTCAATGTTGAAACATTTCCATATTCTAAAAGACTTTTCCCCTTATATTCAACACCAAAAGCATGCGCCGCATCATAGATTACACTTAAGTTATGTTTCTTTGAAATTTTGTCTATCTCTTCAACTTCACAAGCATTACCAAATACATGAACAGGAACAATAGCTGATGTTTTTTCATTAATTTTATCTTCGATATTTTCAGGTTTAATATTTAAGGTCTGGGGGTCAATATCTGCAAAAACAGGACTGAGCCCATTTGAAACAATAGAGCTTGTTGTAGCCACAAAAGAAAAGGGTGTAGTAATCACTTCGCCACTAAGCTTTAAAAGGCAATACGCTATCTCCAAGGCAATCGTACCATTTGCAACTAAAACAATATTTTTTACATTTAAATACTTTGCCAACTTCTCTTCAAGTTCTTGAACCAGAGGACCATTATTGGTCACCCATCCATTCTCATAGATTTTGTCTACATAAGAGAGGTACTTCTCTTTAGATGGCATATATGTTTTAGTTACATTGATCATAAACGATTAAGCCTTATACTTCTTCAAATACCACTCAACAGTTTTCACAATCCCTGAGTCAAAATTCTCATCTGCTTTCCATCCCAACTCATTTTCGAGTTTAGTCGCATCAATGGCGTAACGTCTGTCATGCCCTGCTCTGTCTTCAACAAAAGTAATCAACTCTTTATATGATTTATCTGTAGGAACTTTTTCATCAAGGATAGTACATATTGCATCAACGATCTGAAGGTTGGTTCTCTCATTACGTCCACCAACATTATAAACATTGGCCTCTTTACCTGTGTGATACACAAGATCGATACCCTTACAGTGATCTAATACATAAAGCCAATCACGGATATTTTTTCCATCACCATAGATAGGGATGTTTTCACCAGAGAGTGCTTTACGGATGATCGTCGGGATCAGTTTCTCATTATGTTGTTTTGGTCCATAATTGTTTGAACAGTTGGTGATGAGCGTGTTCATCCCATACGTCTCTTGATATGAACGTACTATCATGTCTGAGCTTGCTTTTGAAGCTGAGTAAGGTGAGTTTGGTGCGTACGGTGTCTCTTCAGTAAAAAGATCCGTTTCATTTAGAGTTCCATAAACTTCATCTGTTGAGATGTGATGAAAACGGCACTCTTTGTAAGAATCTTTATACTTAAACGGTCCATCCATCCAGTACTTTTGTGCTACGTCAAGTAGAGTAAAAGTGCCATTTACATTGGTCTCGATAAATACACCTGGATTTTTGATGGAGTTGTCTACGTGAGACTCTGCAGCAAAGTGGATTACACCTTGAACATCATACTCTTCAAAGATAAACTCTACTAAGTCACGATTACAGATATCGCCTTTGATAAATTTATAGTTTTTATCATCTTTAACTTCACTCAGATTTTCAACATCCCCAGCGTATGTTAAAAGATCTAAATTGATTATCTTATATTCACTATATTTTTCCAAAAAGTATGGCACAAAGTTTGAACCGATAAAGCCAGCACATCCTGTTACAAGGATAAATTTCATTAGTGGTGAGCCTTTTTATTTTTATTGTCCATTGTGTTGAGTGAGTAGAAAACTACACCAAAAACTGTAGATATACTAATAAATAATATTAAATATTCCATTTTATAGATCCTCTAATTGATTCATTTTTTGATTTGCTTTTTTATTAGACAAAAATATTATTAATGTAATAAAAAATGACACAAACAGCGATATAACTAATTTTACAAAAGAGACAGTGTCAAAATTATTAAAAATCCAAGCCACTAAGGAAATATCAGTTGCTAATGCAAGAGCATAAGTGACTTTTAGCCATCCTATTTGCTCTTTTAATTTATCAATCATCATTTGAAATCACCTAGTGACTTCAAACACTCTCTCAAACTATCTTTCCAATAGGGAATAGCTATATTATACTCTTTTTTAATCTTTGCCTTATTTAGCAACGAATAGTTCGGACGTGAAGCAGGTGTTGGATACGCTGATGTCTCTATCGGGCTCACTTCACACGCTATATTTTCGAGCTCAAATATCGCTTTAGCAAAGTCATACCAAGAACAGACACCCTCATTAGAGTAGTGATATATCTCAACACTATTATTGTCTAACTTCGGAACGATATCTAAAACAGCTTGCGCTAAATCCTTAGCATAAGTAGGTGTTCCCACCTGATCAAATATCACACCAAGTGCATCACGCTCTTTGCCTAAACGCAACATCGTCTTAACAAAGTTATTTCCAAAAGTCGAATAGACCCATGAAGTACGAATGATAATAGAGTTAAGAGGGTTAATCGCTTTGATGGCGCGCTCACCTTCTAGTTTAGATGCACCATAAACATTTTGAGGCAGAACAGCATCACTCTCAAGATAAGGTCGATACCCCTTCCCCTCATAAACATAATCCGTAGAGACATGAATCAAGCGAGCACTTTTATCTTTGGCGTAGCGCGCTAGGACTTTGACGGCTTCAGAGTTGATTGCGAATGCTTTGTCTTTATCTTCTTCTGCCTTATCTACCGCCGTATATGCTGCACAGTTGATGATGACATCAAAACTCTGCGCGCTTAAGTAGTTTTCCAAAGCAAGAGTATCACTCAAATCAACATCATCACGAGTGATAAATGTAAAATCTTTATCCGATCCAACCAGTAGTCTGATTTCAGAACCCAACTGACCATTGGCACCTGTGACTAAAACCTTAGACATAGTAATCCACACCAAACTCAAAAAGATCTTGCGTTTCACTAAGATGTGGCTGTTTTCTGTCCTTGTCTGATAAATTTAGCTCAGAAACATCTAAACGCCAGTCAATCCCTAAAGCTTCATCATCAAAATATATCCCTCTATCATTTTCAGGACTATAATAATTATCTACCTTGTAAGCAAAAACAGTATCATCTTCAAGTACCACAAACCCATGTGCAAAACCACGAGGAACTAAAAGTTGACGTTTATTTTCAGCACTTAACTCCACAGCTACATGTCTTCCAAAAGTAGGACTACCTTTACGGATGTCAACCGCTACATCAAGCACGCTCCCTTGAATAACACGCACCAATTTTGTCTGCGCGCTAGGGTGAAGCTGATAGTGCAGTCCACGAAGAACTCCCTTAGAACTTTTAGACTCATTGTCCTGACAAAAGTCAATCCTAAAACCCAAAAACTCTTCTAACTTATCTTGACGAAAAGTCTCTACAAAGTAACCTCTATCATCACCATGAACAGTAGGCTCTATGATAACAACATCTTCTATCTCCGTACGAATAAAATTCAATGCTTTTCTACTTTATCCAATGGCTCGTATTTAATAGCTTCGTATACAACATAAGTAAAAGTCAACATACCAATAATTAATCCAATTTCAAATGCATTCATCACAAATCCTCCAATAAATTAATTTCTTTAATAATTTTTTTAAATAAAAATAGTATTAATAGCAAGTCTAATATTATAGCAAGTAAAACGACATAGTTATCTTCTATAGACTTATTGTATAGGTATGCAATAAGTGAAGACATGATAACAATAGCCGTAATAAATATTGCCTTTAAAAATCCAATAAACTCTTTAACTTTATCTAGTTTAGGCATCATTTGCACGACGGATCAGATACTGGCCATATTGATTTTTCTTCAGAGGCTCAGCCAATACTAAAAGCTGTTCCTTATTGATATAACCCATCTCAAAAGCAATCTCTTCGATACATGCCACTTTCAGTGACTGACGGTTTTCGATAGTCTGTATAAATTGAGATGCTTCTAACAGTGACTCATGTGTCCCTGTATCTAACCAAGCATACCCACGACCCATCAGTTCAACCTTAAGTCTATTTTCATCAAGATAGTCTTGATTTAAAGTGGTGATCTCTAACTCACCGCGCTCACTTGGCTGAACCAAGGCCGCTTTTTGAACAACATCATTTGGATAGAAGTAAAGTCCAACAACAGCGTAGTTACTTTTTGGCTCACTTGGTTTTTCTTCCAATGAAGTCACTTCTCCAGCTTCATTAAACTCAGCAACACCGTAACGCTCAGGATCTTTCACATAGTAACCAAAGACTGTTGCTTTATTCTCTTCTTTTGCATTTTTCAAAGAGTGCGCCAACATATCTGTTAAGCCATGACCATAAAAAATATTGTCCCCCAAAACCAGACAAACATCATCATCACCGATAAACTCTTTTCCTAGGATGAACGCCTGCGCCAAACCATCAGGAGAAGGTTGAACCACATAAGAAAAATTCATCCCGATATCATGACCATCGCCTAAAAGATCCTCAAAACGTGGAAGATCATGAGGTGTAGAGATGATCAAAACCTCAGTAATCCCAGCGAGCATCAAAACAGAGAGTGGATAGTAAATCATCGGTTTGTCATAGATAGGCACCAACTGTTTTGAAACCCCTTTGGTGATAGGATAAAGTCTCGTCCCACTACCTCCAGCTAATATAATGCCTTTCATTTTCACTCTCCTATTTTAAATATATAGCGTGATTATAACACTATTTTGAAACTCTTTAACGTAAAGAATGATATAATCCACACAAATTTAAAACATGAGCATCAAACATGAATCAGAAAATCAGAAAATGTCTTTTCCCAGCTGCAGGCTACGGTACACGTTTTTTACCGGCAACCAAGGCTACTCCAAAAGAGATGCTTCCTGTTCTGACTAAGCCACTTATCCAGTATGGTGTAGAAGAGGCTTTATCTGCAGGCATCGATACAATGGCCATCGTCACCGGTCGTGGTAAGCGCGCTATCGAGGATCATTTTGATAGATCTTATGAGCTAGAGCATCAGATCGATGGGACTTCTAAAGAGACTTTGATGGATGAGATACGCACCATCATCAAAACCTGCACCTTCAGCTACACGCGCCAGATTGAGATGAAAGGTTTGGGTCATGCTATCCTTACAGGAGAAACACTCATCGGACAAGAACCTTTTGCAGTTATCCTAGCTGATGACTTATGTGACAATGAACATGATGGTGTGCTCGCACAGATGATCGAGCTCTACGAAAAGCACCACTGCTCTATCGTTGCCATCGAAGAGGTCCCAAATGAAGATACCCACAAGTACGGTGTCATCGCAGGAGAAGAGATCGAAGCAGGTTTATACAGAGTCAGTGACATGGTAGAAAAACCAGACCCTAAAGACGCCCCAACCAACATGGCCATCATCGGTCGATACATATTGACGCCAGATATCTTTGAGATACTAAAAATGACCAGACCGGGTAAAGGTGGAGAGATTCAAATCACTGACGCACTACTTGAACAAGCAAAACAAGGCAATGTCTTAGCCTATAAATTTCAAGGTCAAAGATTTGATTGTGGTAGCGTAGATGGTTTTGTAAGTGCTACAAACTACTTTTACAATAAATTAACAGAAAAATAGTAGAGGATTATCACAAAGTGCCAAGCGTTTCCGTTATCATACCAACCTATAATGCGGAAGTTTACATCCAAAAGCTTTGTGAATCTCTCGTAAGCCAATCACTAAAAAATATAGAACTCATCATCATCGACTCATCATCCACAGATAAAACCAGAGAAATCGCAAAACAATACACCTCAAACATCATTCAAATCCCTCAAGAAGAATTTGATCACGGTTCAACCAGAACCAAAGCAGCGAAGATAGCGAAAGGCGATATATTAGTCTATCTTACACAAGATGCGATCCCCTATGATAGAGAAAGTATTGCAAAGATAATCGAAGCTTTTGAAAACCCAAAAGTTGGAGCAGCATATGGTCGGCAAATACCCTATGAAAAAACAAACATCTTTGGAAAACATCTACGAGAGTTTAACTACCCTGAGAACTCATACATAAGAAGTAAAAACGACATCAAACAGTACGGCATTAAAACTGCTTTTTTATCTGATAGTTTTGCTGCTTATAGAAAAGAGACCTTGTCCGCTGTCAGCTTTTTCAAAGACAAACTCATTTTAGGGGAAGACACCTATGTCGGCGCAAAAATGATTTTAGAAGATCACTTACTTGCTTATGTCGCTCAAGCCAAAGTATATCATTCTCACAGCTACAGCATCAAAGAAGAGTTCAAAAGGTACTTTGACATCGGTGTCTTTCATAAAAGTGAAGAGTGGCTACTAAAGACATTTGGAAAAGCAGAAAACGAAGGTCTTCATTATGTCAAATCAGAGATAAATTATCTATCAGAACATAAAAAAAACATTCTATTTCCAGAACTGATAGTTAGAAATTTTACAAAATACTTTGCTTATAAACTTGGACAAAAGCACTCATTTTTACCAAAGAAATTAATAATAAAATTAAGTATGCATAACAGATGGTGGCACAATTTTTAAAAAGTTATTTACAGCCATTTTAGCTTCTAATAACTCATCTTCAAAATCATTTACTTTTGTAAATTCTGTTGTACTTTCAACCGCTTCAATCAAGTCAAGTTCATATTCATCTAGTTTCATAATATTTTCTCCTTGTATATTTTATTCATTTTTCTACTGGGCATAATAGTCTTTAAAAAAATCTCATCATCCACCTTGACATAAGGTATCATATGTACATAACCCTGAAAAAACAGGATTTTAAGTTTTATCGTTGAAAAATGACAAATTTTAGTAAGCTAAAAGAGAAATTAAACTATACTTTCAAAAATTGAAACACTATAAAGGCAAAGCTCTCTTGACAAACGAATACAACACCCTACAAATCCTCAGAAACATAAAAGAAGACGTATCTCAACCTTCTATCGCCAAAGAAGTAGGATTTAGTGTTGGTAAAGTTAACTTCATACTTCAAGCACTTGTAGAAAAAGGTCTTGTAAAGTCAGAAAGATTCATAGCTTCAAACAACAAGATGAAATACTCTTACCTTCTTACAGATGAAGGCATCAAAGAAAAAATGACTCTTACAAGTAAGTTCATAGATAGAAAAAAAGCAGAGTATGAAATGCTTCAAAATGAGTTTAAAGCGGATACGGAAAAATGGGGGGGCATACTAAGTGAATAATTTTGAAATTTTAGACGAGCTAAAAGCTAAACTTGACACATACAGACCTCTCCCTCAGAATATACTTAAAAATCTACATGACGACTTACTTCTAAGGTGGACATATAACTCAAACGCCATAGAAGGAAATACTCTAACACTTCAAGAGACTAAAGTTGCTCTTGAGGGTATTACTATTGGTGGTAAGACTCTTAGAGAGCACTTTGAGGCTATCAACCATAAAGACGCTATTTTATTTGTAGAGAGTTTAGCACACACAGATGAGACCTTAAGTAAGTACAACATAAAGCAGATACATTCTCTTATACTCAAAAACATAGATGATGAAAATAGAGGTTCTTACAGAAAATCTAATGTCATCATAAGTGGAGCAGAGCATACACCTCCACACTCATTTGAAATAGCTCAAAAAATGGAACAATTTATAAAAGAGTATGAAACTAATAAACTAATAATACACCCAATAGAACTAGCATCTTTCGTACATATAGAGTTTGTAGGTATTCACCCTTTTGTAGATGGAAATGGTAGAACTTCTAGACTCCTTATGAACTTAGAACTCATAAAAGCAGGGTTTCCACCAGCGGTAATAAATATAGAAGATAGACTAGAGTACTATCAAGCTTTAGACACAGCACATACAACAGGTAATAATGAACTATTTTTACAACTTATGAAAAAAGTAGTAGAGAAGAGTTTTGAGCCTTACTTTTACTTACTAGAAGGAAAATAACTAAAATGATCCAAATAATAAGATTTGACTGCGGTAGGATTGATGGTTTTATTGAAGCTACTAACCACTTTTATGGAAAGGTAAACTAGAAATGTGCGGAATAGTCGGTTACATAGGTCACAAAGATACAGCTAGTATTTTACTGAACGGTTTGAAAGAGCTAGAGTATAGAGGTTACGACAGTGCCGGCATAGCTCTTTTAGAAAATAAAAACATTGAAATTTTTAAAGCTATTGGAAAAATAAAGAACCTAGAAGAGAAAATAAAGAGCGGTGAGGCTAAAGCCACACATCCGAAAGAGCCAGCAAATGCAAAATTCACCATAGGTATTGGTCATACAAGATGGGCGACACATGGAAAACCTACAGAACTAAACGCTCATCCCCATATGGGTGAATACTCTTACGTAGTGCATAACGGGATCATAGAAAACTATAAAGAACTCAAAGCTGAGCTAGAGAGTGCTGGACATAAGTTTTTGTCTCAAACCGATACAGAAGTGATAGTTCACCTTTTTGAATACTATAACAACAAGCTCCAAGATACAAAAGCCGCATTTAAAAACACTATAGAAAGACTCCAAGGCGCTTATTCTATACTCCTCATCACAAAAGAAGAAAGTGAAAAGATATTTTTCTTTAAACATGGAAGTCCTTTGATCATCGCTAAAGGGGATGAAGAGATTTTATTTTCTTCTTCAGATGCTCCTTTGATAGGGCTGGTTTCTCAAGTGGTTTACTTAGAAGACGGAGTTGGTGGGATCGCCGATTCTAAGGGCATAGAGTTCTTTAGTGACAACTATAGCTGGGCTACTCTTCCAACTTCAAAACTTACCGCTCAAAAAAATGGTTTTAGATTTTTTATGGAAAAAGAGATTTACGAACAAAGCGACGTAGTAAGCGATAGCATGATAGGTCGTTTGAGCGATGACGAGATACTTTTTGATGAACTAGACGAAAACATACTTGATGGAATCAATGAAATAAAAATATGCGCATGTGGTACTTCTTACCATGCAGCACTAACCGCTTCGTACCTTTTTGAGAGACTAGCGAAGATACGATGTAGTGTTGAGATAGCAAGTGAGTTTCGATATAAAGAACCACTACTTACACAAGAGACACTTTTTGTAGTTGTATCACAAAGCGGTGAAACAGCAGACACACTCGAAGCTCTTAAAATGGCAAAAGATGCAGGTTTAAAAACCATAGTAGTTTGTAACGTTGACAACTCATCTATGACAAGAGTGGCAGACACAACCATACTTACACGTGCGGGTATAGAAAAAGGGGTAGCGTCCACAAAAGCTTTTTCTACTCAAACCGTTGTTCTCTGGATTATGGCTCTCTTCTTTGCAAAGAAAAGAGATATAATTTCAAAAGAAGATTTGCAAAATGAGATACACGCACTAAGAGAAGTACCAAAGTCTCTTATGGTAGACAGTGACATACATGAAAAAACAAAAAGATTGTCAAAAAGATATTTACATGGACATGGTTTTTTCTTTATAGGAAGAGATGTCTTTTTCCCTTTAGCTTTAGAGGGCGCACTCAAACTCAAAGAGATCTCTTACTTGCATGCAGAGGGTTACCCAAGTGGAGAGATGAAGCATGGACCGATAGCACTCGCTGACACAGAGCTTTTTACCATAGCACTAATGCCCCAACATCTACTATATGACAAAGTAAAGTCAAACGTAGAAGAGCTAAGTGCAAGAGACAGTACTATATGTGCTATCTCACCACTTGACTTTGAACTGAGTGATGACTTCATAAAGACTCAAAAAACCGACCACTATATGCTAGAGTTTTTTGAGATGTTGGTAGTGCTACAGCTATTATCAATGGAGATAGCGGTAAGACTAGAAAATGACGTAGATATGCCTAGAAACTTGGCTAAGTCTGTTACTGTTGAATAATTTAGAGGGAAATAATGAATAAAATACTAAACTTAATCGGTAGAACAAAAGAACTTTTTACTGATGATATCCAAAACAAGAACGAAGAACTAAAGAGGATCGTTTCTTCTTCAACATTTTTAGTGATTGGTGGAGCTGGGTCAATAGGTCAAGCAGTTACTAAAGAAATCTTTAAACGAAACCCTAAAAAACTACATGTTGTGGATATAAGTGAAAACAACATGGTTGAACTGGTTCGTGACATAAGAAGCTCATTTGGTTACATCGATGGAGACTTTCAAACTTTTGCTTTAGATATTGGCTCATTAGAATACGATGCCTTTATAAAAGCTGATGGAGAGTATGACTATGTGTTAAATCTCTCAGCACTTAAGCATGTTCGTAGTGAAAAAGACCCTTTTACTCTTATGAGAATGATTGACACTAATGTTTTTAATACAGATAAAACTATAAAACAAGCTAAAGAAAAGTGCACTAAAAAATACTTCTGTGTCTCAACAGATAAAGCGGCAAATCCTGTAAATATGATGGGTGCAAGTAAGCGTATTATGGAGATGTTTGTACATAGAAACTCTTTAGATATGAATGTATCAATGGCAAGGTTTGCTAATGTTGCGTTTAGTGATGGCTCTTTACTTCATGGTTTTAACCAACGAATCCAGAAAAATCAGCCAATTGTAGCACCAAATGATATTAAGCGTTACTTTGTCACACCTCAAGAGTCAGGTGAACTTTGTCTTATGTCTTGTATATTTGGTGAAAATAGAGATATCTTTTTTCCCAAATTAAGTGAAAATTTACACCTAATATCTTTTGCTGATATTGCAGTGAAATATTTGAAGAACCTTGAATATGAGCCACATTTATGTGAAACAGAAGATGAAGCAAGAGAGTTAGCTAAAACACTTCCAAGTGAAGGAAAATGGCCTTGTCTATTTACTTCTAGCGATACAACTGGCGAAAAAGATTTTGAAGAATTTTTTACTGATGCAGAAACATTAGATATAGAGAGATTTGAAAACTTAGGTGTCATTAAAAATGAAGCAAACTTTGATGAAGAGTTACTAAAATCATTCGAAGAGACAATAAAATCTTATAAAAAAGATTTGGCTTGGAACAAAGAGGACATTCTAAAAGAATTTTTTAAAATGATTCCTGACTTTGGGCATAAAGAGACAGGAAAATATCTTGATGGTAAGATGTAAAGATGTATAAAAAATTAGTAGATTTCATACAAGAGCTTTATCAAACTAAAGAGTTCTTGCCATTACATGAACCAAGATTTATTGGAAATGAGAAAAAGTATGTAAATGAGACGATTGATTCTACTTTTGTGTCAAGTGTTGGTAAGTATGTAACTCAGTTTGAAGAGATGGTAGCAGAGTTTTCTGGTGCTAAATATGCAGTTGCTACTTCAAATGGAACTTCTGCTCTTCACATTGGGTTAAAAATTGTAGGAGTGGATAAAAATTGTGAGGTTATAACTCAGCCTTTAACATTTATTGCCACTGCAAACGCCATCAGTTACTGCAATGCAAAGCCAATATTTGTAGATGTAGATAGAGATACTTTAGGGTTGTCTCCATCAAAACTAAAAGAATTTTTAGAAGAATTCGCAGTTATGGATGAGAATGGAAATTGTCTAAACAAATCTACAAATAAAATAATAAAAGCATGTGTACCTATGCATACATTTGGTCATCCATGTAAGATAGATGAAATAGTAGAGATTTGCGATAGTTATAATATAGCTGTAATAGAAGATGCAGCAGAATCTTTAGGCTCTTACTACAAGGGCAAACATACTGGTGTATTTGGCAGAGTTGGGATTTTCTCGTTTAATGGAAACAAAATCATTACAACTGGTGGCGGTGGTATGCTCGTCACAGATGATGAAGAGCTTGCAAAAAAAGCTAAACATATAACAACTACAGCAAAAATACCACATCCGTATGAGTACATACATGATGAGATCGGCTACAACTATAGACTCACTAACTTAGCTGCTGCACTTGGTGTAGCTCAGATGGAAAATCTTCAACTATTTGTAGACAAGCAAAGAAATTTAGCTCAAAAATATAATGACTTCTTTGAAGATACACATTTAGAATTTATTAAAGAGCCTAAAAATTCAAAGTCAAACTACTGGCTAAATGCTGTCATTTTAAAAGACAAAGAAGAGAGAGATGCATTTTTGAAGTATACAAATGACAATGGAGTTATGACTCGTTGTATCTGGAGACTTATGAACAAGCTAGATATGTTTAAAGATGCACAAACTGGAAATCTTAATAATGCAGAGTGGTTAGAAGATAGAGTTATAAATATTTCTAGTAGTGTGATTGTGTAATGAATCCAAAAATTCTTTTAATTGGTGGTGGAGGGCATTGTAAATCTGTTATTGATGTTATAGAACAAGAAAATAAATTTACTATAGCTGGAATTGTCGATAAAAAAGAGTTAATTGGTACAGAAGTATTAGGCTACAAAGTCATAGCTTGTGATGATGATTTAGAAAAATTGTTTGAAAAATATGACTGTGCAGTAGTTACCGTTGGTCAAATTAGATCAGTTACTCTTAGAGTAAAATTATTTAATAAACTCAAAGAGATAGGCTATGAATTGCCAGTTATAATTTCTCCATTAGCGTATGTATCACGACACTCGTCAGTAGAAGAAGGCACAGTTATTATGCACAATGCTCTTATAAACGCAGGAGTGAAAATTGGAAAAAATTGCATTATAAACACAAAAGCATTAATAGAACATGACTCAACTATAGAAGATAATTGCCATGTTTCAACTGCCGCAGTCATAAATGGTGGTGTAACTGTAAAAGAGAATACTTTTTTTGGGAGTAATGCAACTTCTAAAGAGTATGTTGAAATTAGTAAATTTGTAAAAGCAGGGAGCTTGGTAAAATGAGTGTATTTATAATAGCAGAAGCAGGCGTTAATCATAATGGCTCTATTGAACTAGCAAAAAAATTAATTGATGTTGCAGTAGAAGCAGGAGTAGATGCGGTAAAGTTTCAAACTTTTAAAGCAGAAAAATTAGTATCTAAGAGTGCACAAAAAGCTCAATACCAAAAAGAAAACATGAGTGATAGTGATGACTCACAATTTAATATGCTTAAAAAACTTGAACTTGACATTGAAACACATCATGAACTTATAAAGTACTGTAATAGCAAAAATATAATGTTTCTTTCCACTCCCTTTGATCATGATAGTATAGAACTACTTAGTGATTTAGGTCTTGAAATATTCAAAGTTCCAAGTGGAGAAATCACGAATCTTCCATATTTAAGACATATCGGTAGTTTAAATAAAAAAGTGATACTCTCAACAGGTATGGCAGATATGGGTGAAATAGAAGATGCCCTTGATGTACTAATAAACGCAGGGACTTTAAAAGAAAATATCACAGTACTTCATGCAAATACCATGTACCCAACACCTATGGAAGATGTTAACCTAAACGCAATGCTTACGATTGGGACTGCGTTTAATGTTGCTTATGGCTATAGTGATCATACTTTAGGTATAGAAGTTGACATAGCGGCAGTAGCAATGGGAGCGAGTTGTATTGAAAAACACTTTACTCTTGATAAAACAATGCAAGGCCCTGACCACAAGGCGAGCCTAGAGCCTTATGAATTAATTGAGATGGTAAAAGCAATTAGAAACATTGAACTTGCACTTGGCAGTAGTGTCAAAAAACCATCAAAAAGTGAAACACCAAACATAAATATTGCAAGAAAATCAATAGTAGCATCTCAAGATATAATAAAAGGTGAACTTTTAACTCTTGAGAATTTATCTATTAAAAGACCAGGAAATGGAATAAGTCCAATGAGATGGGACGAGATTATTGGCACTCCTGCGTTAAAAGATTATGTAGAAGATGAACTAATATGAGTAAAAGAAAAATATGTGTAGTAACAGGAACTCGCGCTGAATATGGGCTACTCTATTGGCTAATGAAAGAAATAAAAGATGATAGTGAACTTGAACTTCAAATTATTGTAACAGGTATGCATCTTTCACCAGAGTTTGGACTCACATATAAAGAGATAGAAAAAGATTTCAAGATAAACAAAAAAATAGAGATGTTACTCTCTTCTGATACTTCAGTTGGAATTTCAAAATCTATGGGTTTAGCTCAAATATCTTTTGCTGATGCTTATGAAGAATTGCAACCAGATATATTAGTAGTTCTTGGAGATAGATATGAGATATTTTCTTCAGTAAGCACTGCGATGATAGCTCGCATACCTATTGCTCACCTTCATGGTGGTGAGACGACGGAGGGTGCTTTTGATGAGCCTATACGACATAGTATTACAA
>JADGDM010000059.1 GCA_016744905.1 Sulfurimonadaceae bacterium
TTTATGGAATGGGCAATGGTAATCGTCTTTTAAAAGAGGTGACCAAACGCATAGAAAAGTATCTACCTACAAATGGACAACTGTTCCATATCACCGCAGATGAGTTTGTTGTACTTTTTACACAACCTACTGTTGCACAAGAGAAAGTACTTTCAGATCAGATACTTGCGCTGTTTAGAGAGTCTCCTGTTGAGATTGGTGAAAATAGTTTTGATATTACCTTCTCTATCGGAACAGATAGAGCCAAAGGGATGGAAATATTTATCCATGCGATTACTGCTTCTAAAGAGGCCAAAGAGTACGGTGGATCACAAGTCGTAGCTTTTGATGCCAGTTCAAAATATATGAAAAACCAACGAGAAGTACTTTACTGGATCAAAAAAGTGAAGTCTGCACTAATCGAAGATAGATTTTCAACGCACTATCAGCCTATAATTGACAACAATAACTCTTCAACAAAACATTATGAAGTATTGTGTCGTATGAGTGAAAAAGATGGCACAGTGCTTAGCGCTGATAAATTTATTGCATCAGCAGTCATAGCTGGGTTTGCTACAAGAATTACACGTGTCGTTATCGATAAGTCATTTAAGTACTTTAAAGATAATAATTACCTATTTTCTATTAACATCACTAGAAACGACCTCTTTGAGGATTTTTTAGAAGATTTTTTACTCTATAAATGTGATAAATACAATATCTCTCCAGCGCGTGTGTTTTTAGAAATTGTGGAAGATTCTGTCATTTCAAATACACCTGTAATTATGACCCAAATTGAACGTCTACGTCAGCTAGGTTTTCATATTGCGGTAGATGATTTTGGTAGTGAACACTCTATGTTTTCTCAAATGTTAAGATTACATGCAGATTTTATTAAAATTGACAGATCATTTATTCATGATTTAGTAACCAATAAAGCACACAGAATGGTGGTTGAAAACATTGTTTCATTCGCAAAAATTGCAGGGGTTAAAACAGTAGCTGAACATGTAGAATCACAAGCCCTTCAAGAGCTTGTAAAGGCTTTGGGTGTGGATTATTCCCAAGGTTATTATATTGGTAAGCCTACCTCAGAAATTGTACCGCACTAACGAATGACATCAAACTCTTCTGGGATGATAAAACTAAACACTTTATCATCTATTTTTTCATTTAAAATAATATGACTAAACTCTATCATTGAACTGTTTTCAAACTCATCTTTATATTCAATTTTCACTATTTTTTTATCTTTTACTGTCAGTAAATATTTTTTACTATAACTTTCAGCCTCATAATGTGTGTTATCAATTTTATTTGCATTTTTCACAATGTGCGCCAAATCTAACTCATCGCGAAGTGTTTTGATAATCACCTGCTCAAGATCACTTTCAACAATACTAACCGTCTCTTCAATAAAGTAAACCTCTTTTACAATCGGCTTTTTATACGCCCATAATGCACGTTGATTGTCTTTTAATTTTACTTTACCACTGTAAATGAGGGACTTGCCTTTTTCATCTGTAATAGTCTGTTTAAAATCACCTTGAAAGCTAGTAAAGTTAATCTCCAGTGCGCCAAGTGATATCATAGTAAATAATATGAATAACAAAAATCTCATAAATTACCTCCAAATTTGAATTTTTGAATTATATCCTACTTTATTAAAGGCATCTATATCTTAGCTGTGATAAAATGCCCGCAATTATAATAATGGATAAAATATGCTTCAATCGATGTTAGGTAAAGTTTTCGGAACACAAAATGATAGAGAATTAAAAAGATACACAAAACGTGCACGTAAAATTCTTGGACTAGAAGAAGAATTTTCTAAATTAAGTGATGATGAGATTAAAAGTAAATTTGACACTCTCAAATCATCAGTCCTTAGTGGTGAGAAAAGTTTGGATGATGTATTGGTAGAATCTTTTGCCTTAACCCGTGAAGCAAGTACACGAGTACTTGGTCTAACACACTATGAAGTACAACTTGTTGGTGGTATGGTTTTACACGAGGGACGTATTGCAGAGATGAAGACAGGTGAGGGTAAAACCTTAGTAGCTACGCTTCCTGTTATTTTAAATGCAATGTCAGGTAAAGGGGTTCATGTTGTTACTGTTAATGACTACCTTGCTTCTCGTGACGCTGAAGATATGGGAAAACTATACGCTTTCTTTGGTCTAACAACAGGTATCGTTTTAGAAACTTCATTTGATACTGCTGATAAACGCAAACAATATGCATGTGATATTACTTATGGAACAAATAATGAATTTGGTTTTGATTATCTAAGAGATAATATGAACTATTCATTAGATCAGATGGTGCAACGTGGTTATAATTTTGTAATCGTAGATGAAGTAGATTCTATTCTTATTGATGAAGCGCGTACGCCATTGATTATTTCTGGTCCTGTAAATCGTGAAATGGCAAACTTTCTTAAAGCAGACGAAGTTGCTAAAAAACTTGAAGTTAAAGTTGACTTTACTGTTGATGAAAAAGACAGATTGGTAATGATGACAGAAGAGGGGATTATTAAAGCCCAAGAGCTTTTTGAAGTAGAAAATCTTTACAGTATTGAAAATTCTGCTCTTTCTCATCATATTGATAATGCATTAAAATCAAATTATCTTTTTGAAATTGATGTTGATTATGTGGTTCGTGACGGTGAAGTGGTTATCGTTGATGAATTTACTGGTCGTTTAAGTGAGGGTAGACGTTTCTCTGAAGGTCTTCACCAAGCTTTAGAAGCAAAAGAGAAAGTAGAAATTAAAGAAGAGACACAAACGCTTGCGGATATTACTTTTCAAAATTACTTTAGAATGTATGAAAAAATTGCGGGTATGACCGGAACCGCTCAAACTGAAGCGACTGAGTTTGCGCAAATATATAAACTGGATGTTATCTCTATTAATACGAATGTCCCTATTCAGCGCGCTGACTTAAATGATCTTATCTACAAAACAGAAGAAGAGAAATTTGCAGCGGTTGTAGATAAGATTAGAGAACTAAATACAACGGGTCAACCTATTTTAATTGGTACAGCGTCTATTGATAAGTCTGAACAACTTCACCTCTTTTTGAAAAAAGAAAAAATTGCGCATACGGTACTGAATGCTAAAAACCATGAACAAGAGGGTGAGATTATTAAATCTGCTGGTTCTAAAGGCGCAGTCACTATCGCTACAAATATGGCGGGACGTGGTGTTGATATTAAAGTAAGTGATGAAGTAAGAACCTTGGGTGGTTTATACATCCTTGGTACAGAGCGTCATGAAAATCGTCGTATTGATAATCAACTTCGTGGTCGTAGTGGCCGTCAAGGTGACGCAGGAACCACACAGTTTTATCTAAGTCTTGAAGACAATCTTTTACGTATCTTTGGCTCAGACAAAATCAAGTCTATTATGGAACGTCTAGGCGTTGAAGATGGCGAATATATCGAATCAAAAATGGTAACGCGTGCCGTTGAGAAAGCACAGAAAAAAGTCGAAGAGATGCATTTTGAAGGGCGTAAAAACATTGTTGAATATGATGATGTTGCCAATGAACAACGTAAGATTGTTTATAAATTTAGAAATGAGCTTTTATCTGCTGAGTATGCTATTGATGAAAAAGTTGATACTATTAGAAATGAATATATCAGTAAAACCTTGATGGAATGTGATGTTTTTGAAGGGACTGCCCGTGAAGATTTTAATCTTGAAAAATTATCTACCGTTTTAAAAGAAGAGGTTAATATCGAACTTGATGGTTTTGAAGGTTTAGAGTATGAAGAACTTAGCGAATCAGTAAATGCAAGTGTAAAAGCGGTTTATGATGAAAAGATGTCTGTGATTGATGCTGAATTAAAAAGTAATATAGAACGTGAAATTTATCTTAAAACTTTAGATTCTACTTGGAGAGATCATCTTTATCAAATGGATAATATGAAAACGGGTATCCGTCTTCGTGCGTATAATCAAAAAGATCCTTTGGTTGAGTATAAAAAAGAGAGTTTCAACCTCTTTACTGAACTGGTTGAAAATCTTAAATATGAAACTATTAAAACACTTCAAATTATCCAATTTAAAGTGAGTGAAGCGCAAGAGCAAGCAGAAGCATTTGCTGCACAAGCTGAAATTGAACAAAAACAACAAGAAGCAAATATGTTGTTAAATCACAACAGCAATGAGGAAGTGCCTTCTAAAAAAGTAGCGCGTAATGATCCTTGTCCTTGTGGTAGTGGTAAAAAATATAAATCATGTTGTGGTAAAAGTGGTCCTAAAAAAGGCGCTTTTGCTTAATCGCAAAAGTTTATTAATCTTTGAATAAATCTGTCATACACTATCTCGTCAAACGTTTTTTACGTTTTGACAATGATCAACCCTTTATCTTTCTTTCTGCTCTCCTTGCTTTTCTTGGTATCGCCCTTGGTGTAATGGTTTTAATTATTGCTATGGCACTTATGAATGGTTTTGATCATGAGTTTAAAAAGAAACTCACGATTATGAATTATCCATTAACGATACTGCCTAAGTTTTACGGTAGTGTGGATGAAAACCTATATCTTAAACTTCAAAGTGATTTTCCCGATCTTAAATTTAGTCCGTATGTCTCCTCTGCTGTTATTACGAAAAGTGGTAGTGATATAGAAGGTGGATATCTTTTTGGTGTAAATTTTGAAGACGAGATACATGTTAACAGTGTTTTAAAAGATGCCATAGGAAATACAGAATTTAAAAAATTCGATGTTATTGTGGGTAATGCCTTAAAAGAAAAATTTTATCTTGATGAAAATGAGAAAATCACCTATATCTTTACACAGATGGAACCAGGTGGAATGGCGAGTACTCCAAAAATAAAGCGTTTTCGTATGGTGGGGACTTTTAACTCCGGACTAAGTGCCTATGATAAAGCTTACAGTTATACCAAGTTAAGTTCACTTCAGCGCGTGCTTCACATGCCATTTAACTTTTATGATGGTATTCATATTTATAGCGACAGTCCTCAAGATGATATTTTAAAAATTAAAGAGAAACTACCTGATACCGTAAGTATCAAAGGCTGGTGGCAAGACAACACCAACTTTTTTGCGGCACTCGAGCTAGAAAAAACATCTCTCTTTTTAGTGTTGATGTTGATTATTTTAATTGCTTCTGTCAATATCATCTCTTCACTGTTAATGACAGTTATGAATCGTCGTTCTGAAATTGCTTTACTGTTGTCTTTAGGTGCTTCGGGTAAAGAGATCAAACGTGTTTTTCTCTATCTTGCTATGGTTATTGGCGTTGTGGGTATTCTTGCGGGCATGCTTTTAGGTTTAGGTGGTGTTTGGATACTCAGTACTTTTGATCTGGTTGCTTTACCAAAAGATGTTTATCCTACAGCAACATTGCCACTAAAGCTAGAACTTTTTGATCTATTTTCTATCCTTGGTGGTGCCTTCGTAATTGTATTACTTTCTGCTTGGTATCCCTCTAAAAAAGCAAGTGAAGTAGATATTTTAAAAGTTTTAAGAAACGAATAATGACGCTTTGTGATATTGGAAACAGCAGTGTTGACATTTTAGAAGATGAAAAGTTAAGTAAAGTGACTATTTCTGATTTTGATTTTGCTAATCAAAGTAAAACAGTCTACTATATCAGTGTTAACAGCGCGCTGAGCGAAAAGTTATCGACTTTAAATAACTGGATCAACCTGGAACAGTATATTGATAGAACGTGCTATTATGAGAGTATGGGGATAGACCGGATAGTAGCACTTCAAAGTATAAATGATGGGGTTATTGTTGATGCAGGTAGTGCCATTACTGTAGATATCGTTGATTATGGAAACTTTGAAGGCGGCTTTATCTCTGCTGGACTTAAAGCAATGCGTGAAACTTATGTAAATATCTCTCCAAATTTAGACTACTCATTCAATTTTGAGCTAGCTTTAGATAAAATGCCAAAAAATAGTCCAGATGCACTGACATATGGATTTTTAGGCTTACTTGTAAAAGAGATAGCGCGCTATGAAAAACCGATAATTCTAACGGGTGGGGATGCTTTAGTCTTGCAGCCACTTTTTAAAAACGCTTTGGTTGATGAACTTCTCATCTTCAAAGGTATGAAACAGATAATTACAAAGGCAAAACTATGTTAACAGTCGCATTACCAAAGGGTAGAATCGCTAAAGATACACTCACAATTTTTGAGCAAATTTTTGGACAAGAATTTAAGTTCGATGATAGAAAATTAATTTTAGAAACACCAAACTTCAAATTCCTATTGGTACGTAACCAAGATGTAGCAACCTATGTTTATCACCAAGCTGCGGATATCGGTGTGGTTGGTCTTGATACACTGGAAGAGCAGGGTTTAGACGTTATCCGCCTACTTGATCTTCGTCATGGTGTATGTAAGGTCTCTATCGGGATGAAAAAGGGTGAGAAAATTGATTACTCTAAGCCTGATTTAAAAGTAGCGACAAAGATGGTCAACATCACTAAAAAATACTTTCATGATAAAGCAGTTGCCGTAGAAATTATTAAATTATATGGTTCTATTGAATTGGCTCCTTTAGTTGGTTTAGCAGATATGATTGTAGATATTGTTGAGACAGGTGCCACGATGAAACAAAATGGACTAGAAGTAGTTGAAGACATTATGGAATCATCAACATATCTTATTGCGAATAAAAACAGCTTTTTTGAGAAAAAATCAGAAATACTAGATATTTATGAAAAAATCAATAAGGTTAGAAGTGAGTAAAGAACTTAATCTTTACGCCAAATGTGAAGATCTTCTAGGCATTGAAGATGCAACAGCTTTTCTTCATGACTCCTACACACAAACCCTTCAAAAATATGATTTTAAAACTGTTTTAGATCTTGGTTGTGGAAGAGGGCAATTGATGCGCCATCTTGAAGGACTGGACTATAAAGTCAAAGGCATCGACTTATCAAGCATTATGGTTGATTATGCGGCCTCTAGTGGCTTAGATGTGGAGTGTATCGACATCTGTGACCTTGATGAGAAATTTGATGCTGTAGTGGCTGTATTTGATGTTTTAAACTTTCTTGATGCCAGCGCACTGGATAAGTTACTGGCTTGTGTATCTAGTGTTCTAAATGAGGGTGGTTACTTCTTTGCTGATGTCAATACCAAGTATGGTTTTGAAGGTGTAGCAGAGGGGACTATGAACGCACAAGATGAAGGACGTTTTTTAAGCGTTGATGCAGTTTTTGATGAAGATGAACTACGTACAGTATTTACACTCTTTACTAAAAACGAAGAAGATGATCTTTATGTAAAAGAGCAAGAGACCATCACGCAACATTTTCATGCTCTAAAGTTTTTCAAAAAAAATAAAAACTTAAAGTATATTAATCATGAGAAGATATCTTTATATGATGAAGAAGATAAACATCTTCTTATATTTAAAAAGGATTAAGTCTTTTAATCAGTTAAGTCACTATTGACCGTTGAGTGTAGAACCCGTACAGTTGCTGTAGCAGAGCCTCCACCATCAAATAAGGTGTGACTTGTGACTTTATCTGAGCTAGGCTTTCTACTGGCTTCTAGGGTACCTGCTGAGACTTCTGCCCCTGCTTTAAACTTGATATTTCCATCCAATGCATCATCAAGTATGGCATCATTTGTAGTGATGAGTAGATTTTTATAAGAGCGCACTCCCCATCCTCCACCTACATCAAAACGGCTGACATCAATATAGGTTCTTTTATTATTACGAAAATCAACTATCACACCATTACCACTGCCTGCTCCAATAATGGGCACCTTAGTGACTTTCCAGTTAACTACGCCATACCCTTTAGCGTTATCGAGCTCTTTTTGTATAGCGGGATTCTCTTTGATTAGTGCTTTTATTGTTTCATAAGCCATAAGATCAATGGCTGATTTTTGTTCATTTTTCTCTTCTAAGGTGAGTTGTGAGCAGCCTGAAAAAAGGAGTAGGGTTGTCAGTGTTAGATGTGGAAATATTTTCATAAGTTTTTCTTTTTGTTGTATTGTAGCCTAGAGTAGATAAATAGAGAAGAGGAGGTTCTAAGAGAAATATTCTCTTAAAACTCTTGAAGTGATTTTTTAACCAAAGCAGGAATAAGACGTTCCATCTTATTTGGCAGTTGGTTTCTTGTAATATTTTTTACTTTTGCTTTTTTACTGATCATTTTTCCATCTTTAGTGAGGGTAAATGTCGCTAAGTAGTTGTAATAGTAATCACCATCAACTTTTACTTTTGAAAGTTCTTTAACATGGAGTTCCATTTTTGTTCCACCCTCAGGATCAATCACATAGCCATATTTATTCAAAACACCTTTGAAATTTACTACATAATCTTCATCACAAAATAGTGCTACATTTTTAGATCCACTTGTTTCACAAACCAGTTTAATATTTTTCTTAGTCAGTTGACCCTTATAAAGATACACTTTACCGTTCTCTTTTACACAACCATTTTGAGTGGCTGTATATTTATATGTCTCAGGTTTTAAGAATGTACTTTGTCCTGTTTTAAAGTTTTTACCATCAATAGTGATTTTTGCTTCACTAATGATGATGAGACGTGCATAGTTAAGTTCTTTATTATTAAAGGCCTTAAACTCATCCGCTTGAGCGACTAAAGAAGCTTTTTTATACTGCCCTTGATATTTATTTGTAAAATGACTTAGTGCATAAATAAAACCAATTTTCTCACCAATCTCTTTAAGCTGAGCGCGTGTATAACCCGTATGGTCACCCTTGATGTCATTTAGAAGATAAGTGATCGTTGCGTCCATTGCGTTGGCACTTAGACTGGCATCGACGATATACTCTTTACCTTCTTTACGTGCTTGACTTGTTTGAACATCTTGGAAAATGATTTTAGAATCAATTGTTAAACCTGTTTCGACTTCAAGTTCTGCACTATCGTTTGTCACACGCTGTTTTTTACTAAAACTACTGTCTACCTTAGAAAGTACCATACGTGAAAGTTCTGCTAAAGCTTCTCTTTTTGCATCTGCTTTATTGTCACCATAGCCTTGAACACTTAAGACAGTTGAAGAGTTGTCTACACTTTTAGGAGTGCGTGTTTTTTGAGGTGCAACTGTTTTTCTAACTTGTTTCTCGCTCACTACTTCTTCAGTAGTGACTGGCGCCTTATAGTCTGGATCAAAATCTTGTTCTAAACCAATCATTGCGGCTTTAGAAGCTGCTTGCTGCTCTGCTGCTCTACTGTTGTCTGTTTGCGGCGCTACTTTTATTCTGTCACTTGCACAGGCATTAAGTGTTAAAATAAAACTTAATGACAGCGCGCTAAGAAGGTAAGAACTTTTCATTACTCTATCTCAAACTCATCGTCTTCAGATGCAGCAATTTTAAGCATAATCATCGAACCACTTTCTACAGCAGAAAAGATTTGCCCTTTTCCAGCGTAGTTGTCTTGAAGTTGCTCATGAAGTTCCATTACATCTTCTGCATCACAGTAAGCAACGTAGTCAAAAGTAGTATTGGTTCCTCTAAGTTTTTTAACCTTATTACATGTACTTTTCATCGCTTTATGAAAAGGTTTTTTAGCTTTCATTGATTTAGATGTTGTTACAAGTACTTTAAACATATGACCTTTTTTAAGTTGTTTTTTCCAAGATTTTTTAATCTGCGCAATGACACGAGATGCAGCATCATTAGTCGCTTCTTGAATAATCGCACCATTACTTGTAGTCGCACGTTCAGGTGAGTAACCGGTACTCACTGCAAGTTGCTTAGATGTCGCAGTATAGTAAGCTTTCATAGAGACAGAAGCTTTTCTTAAAGTGTTTCCATATTTCTCTTGAGTTGTTACATCAACATTTAAAACGATATAGATATCTGCACCAGAACTCATCGCTAAAAGGTACATTGGATCAGTACTGCCTGTTACCTGCATCGCTTTTTTAAGCATACCATCAACAGAATCTTCAGTATCAGGAACGGTTACATCAAAGTCTTCATTTTGAAAGTACTCACTCACTGCATCTTTACCAATCTGAGTAGCACCTGTTTTATTGGTTGTGTCACTATCAAGAACAATAGCAATACTTGGCATACCCAACTCATCACTCATCTCATCTACCGCTGTAATGATCTCTTCATCTACTAAAAAGTTTTGTAAACGTTTTACATTGATACGGTAAACTTGATCAATTTTAACGCCGCCTTTTCCCTTACGCTTGCTTTTGATACCACTCTCATAAGAGATATATGTCAAAGTATCATCATAGATATCATTGGCTAGGGGTTTAAAAGCTTTTCTTGCTTTTGAATCACCAAGTAGGGGATTTTGTGAACCATAAAGTGCGTACCATAGAGCAGCACGCCTAGAATCAATAATTGCATCTTTAACACTTGCTCCAAAACCAGAAGCACGTACGGTGATCTCATCTGTATTGGTACTTTCAATCATGGTTACTTGCTTTGAGTGTGGTTCATGAATTCCATTTCCCTCAGTAGGTTCATTGGCAACGAGTGCACTAGAAGCGCATGAAGTTAGCATGAGTGTTACTAAAGCTGATGTAGCTATTTTTCTTAGTGTAAGTATTTGCATTTTTTATTCCTTGGATTAAATTAGAGTAGAGATAAAAACTTAGAAAAGTTCTTATATATATTCTAAATTTTACTTAAGAGAGCCAAAAAGCTCTCTTAAAGTATAACTATTGTTTTTTTAAGTCGTTACACGCTTTTGATGGGCGCGCTGTCATTTTTGCAAATGGACCAGCAAAATCAACGTGATAAGATGCACTAAACATAAGACTCACACCAGAGTTTGCTGAAATATCTACATCAAATTGTTTGTCTGTGTCAATATATGCCGCTGCTGATGTTGAAAAAGGAAGATCATAACCCAGGCCTGCATTGACTTCAACAAAAGGGCTAAATTGATAACCAACACTTACTTCTGGGCGTAAACTGATTACAGAAGTCTGTAGTGATAGAGTTGAATTAAATTGGTAAGTATTAGATGCACCAATAAATGACAAGTCTGCACCAGCACCAATATAAATTCCGTTTGAAATATCAAAACGCTTGGTTAAACCAAAAGCAAGTTGATAAGCAGTTCCACTGTCAATTCCTGTAATATCACTTCCGTGTGATCCTACACCAAGGTCAAGATTCATCCATACTTCAGACATAAATGGTTTATTCAAGATATAACCTAAATCGCCATTAAAGTAGAGACTAAATAAATTTAACTGACCTAAATCAACTTGATCATCACCTGTGGTTACTGTATTGTCAGTATAAGACCGACCAATATTTTCATACTCTAAACCAAAAAATACACCTGTATAAGGAACTTCAACAGCTAAGTCAAACTCTTCAACGTCACCTCTAACGATGCTTGCTTCAGACTCTGTACGCTCACCTGCTGGAAGTAGTAGACAGTTGTTACCAGGTTTACGAACTTTAATCCATGCGCCTTTAACTGATTCACCTTCCATGTTGGTTGTGTACGTATACATTGGATGATCCACACGGATATCTTCTTGATTACCAATGTTTGAGTAAACAGTACTACCTTCAACCATAGATACTGGCGCGCTGATAGCAAAGCTTCTATCCTCTTTTAAACGGTTTTGAATAGCAATAATTGAGTCTTTAAATGAGTCTTTAAATACTTGATGAAAAACACGTACACCGTCTGAATTACTTGGAAATGATGGTGTGGTGATTCCGCCTGATCCAGAGATCATTTTTGCAATAGCACTACCAACATCAAAACCTTTAACTTTAGAATCAATAACCTTATATAGTTTATATTTATCATAATCAAAACTATAAACATAAAGTTCAGTGTTAAGTGGTGCGCTTAGTGATGAGCTGTAAACAATATATTTACTGCCATTTGGTCTGGTACGCTCTACTTGTGAAACAGTAATTGATCCAACAATCTGTGGAAGATAAAGTGCAAACGCATATGAAGAACCCATAAGCTTTTCAAGAAGGTGCATCGGAATACCACTCTCTTTGGCTTGTGTATTCATAAATGATTCACGTGCAGCGTCATCCATTGACTCATAACGTACTTCTTTAGACTTGTCTAAAACTTCACGTACACTACCCGCAACTTTACCATTTAGGTAACCAAGAACAGCATTATTAAAGTCGTCTTTAGATCCAGTTTCAAAGTCAAAGCCACCAATATCAGCACTTTGTGCATTGAAATCTTGAGTTGGTGTTAAGATAGCGATGTCATTATCACTGGCAATAACCTTATCAAAACGATTTGAGATTAAAGTTTGAAGCTCAGTTTGAAGTACATTGTCAGCAAATGCTTGATCAATAGTGATACTCCACGATCCGCGTAGGTAACAGTTTCCATTCAATGGACAGTAAGTTACAGGGAAAGTATAGGTTGTTGTCTCTAAACCCAACTCTGAAAGACCAAAGACGGTCTTGCGGTCACTCTTTTTAACACTATCATCTGTATCCATTGTGCTTGCATCTTCTGCTGCACTTAAAGATAATGATGAGATACTCATTACAGCTGCTGCCATAAAAGGTAAAAGTTTCATTTTCATTTTTCACTCCATATTTTATTGAATTTTTTCAATATGGAGCGGATTATAAGTTAAATAAGATTAAAAAATAGTAATTAACACCTATTAATGTCTATAAAAATATCACAACTGCCTTATTTACACTTATTTGATGGTGCAGATGCAATTTTTGCAAATGGACCAGCAAAATCGACTTGAAAAGAGAGACCCAACATCATACTAATATCATCACTGTTACTGACTATATTGGTGTAATATCCATCACTATTATGTTCACTATAAAGCGTAAGATCATAACCTGCACCTGCATATAGATAAGCATTGGGCGAGAAGTTATAACCAAGTTTGGCCATAGGTTTGAGTGTAAATACAGTACTTTGTACTGTGCCTAAAAGTTCTGCGCTATTTGAGCTTAGTTCAAGTCCTAACTGCGCACCCATTCCGAGATAGAGGCCTTTAAAAAGATCAAAACGTTTTTCTATAGAGTAGGCAGCTTGAAGTGCGTAACCATCACTAACTATCCCATCACCACTGTTCAATCCAAACCCTACAGTACTCTGAGACCATACATTATAAAATCCAGGTTTATTAAGTAAAAACCCCATGTCTGCATCAAAATTCAGATTGATATAGTTGGTGTTTCCATAACTGCCAGTACCACGAGAAGAGTCGAATTCAAAGCTGCGCGCTTGATTTTCAGCACTTAGTCCAAAAAACACACCACTATAAGGATGCTCCACTAAAAGATCAAACTCTTCGGCTTGACCCTTAATGAGTTTGGCATTTGAACTCTCGCGCTCTTGAGGAGGAAGTTTCAGACAGTTGGTTCCGATAGTTTTAAAACGCACCCAGCCCATTTTCTGTTCTTTGCCTTCCATATCGTTTTGGATGACTTGAAAAGGAGCACCCACTTTAACATCTTCTTGAACACCCAGCGCGCTGCCGATATTTGAGCCATCAACTGTGTCGATAGGGGCTTGAAGGGCAAACATTCTATCTTCTTTTAAACGTTTATTGATGGCGATAAGTGTGTCTTTAAAAGAGTTGTAAAAAAGTCTATCAAAGAGCTTTTGGGTGTCATTGATATGTGGACGCACAGGAGAGAAGATACTTTCTGAACCTGAAGCATTTTTTGCCAGTGCATTGCCAAAACCCTTTGCTTCAGAGTCGATGGTTTTATAAAAGGCGAATTTTTCACCATTAAATTTGTAGATTAGCAGTTCAGTATTGGCAGGTGCTTCAACTTTGGTTGTGTAATCATAAAAAACACGTCTACCATTACGTCCCCCTTTTTGGTGTTGATAGGTGATGACACTTCCTGTTATCCTTGGGAGATAAAGTGCGTACGCAAAAGAAGACTCCATTAAGATACTCAACATTTCAGACGTAATACCAATCTCTTTGGCTTGAGTATTGATAAACAGTTCTACCTCGGACTCTTCCATGTTTTGAAAACGTGCCTCTTTGGACATGTCTAATACTTGCGTCAATTTTTGCGCGATGTTGGTGTTGAGATAGTTTAAAACACTGTTCTGAAACTGCTCTTTTGAACCTGTATCAAAACTATACGGATCGAGTCCACCAAGTGCATCTTTAAAGTTTTCAGTCGGTGTAATAATCTCTATACCACTACTGTTCATAATGACCTTATCATAACGTTGAGAGATCAAAAATGGGTACTGTTTATTTAAAATAGCATTCACACGGTTTTGATCAAGTCTGATATTTTTCTTTCCAATAGGAAGACAGACACCACGATGCGCACAGAAAATGACGGGTAAGTTGGAGCTTTTGGCTTCTAGTCCCAGATGTGAAAATCCTAAAATAGATTGACGTTTTGACTTGGAGACACTGGCGTCACTCTCTACTAATGTATCTTTCTCATTGGCCAGCAGCGCGCCAGCAAGTAGAAGTGTTAAAGCTATTTTTTTCATAGTTCATCTTTTAAATTAAATTTAACGTGAATATAGCATTTTTAACTGAAATGTAGGAAAAACATAGGTTAAAGTAATATAGTCACTTTTAAACAACATAGTGTGTATTAAATGTTCTAAATTCAACTTAACACACACATAATCTTTAAGCAATTTATACTCTTATTGTTCTTTTATTTAAAAATATGTCTATTTATCATGTTTTATAATAAATCCATATTTTTAATACGCATTTAGGATGATGGTTAATTATGGTAATTAAGGTTGTTTTATATAATATGTGTTTGATTAAATAGTTAAACTAAGTTGCTATTAAATTTATAATAGCTATTTAAATCAAAATTTGGAGAAAAAATGAAGAAGATTATTTTAATTTTTAGTTTATCATTAGCTGTATATGCTAATGATGGTTTTTTAGGTGTATTTACTACCGACACTTATCCTGTCGATAACTGTAAGGTAATTAAAGCACATAATCAGTTATATATAATCGAGAATATTGGAAACTCTAATCAATATACAAATGCAAAGAAAAGTTATTTATCAGAAATTGATCAACTTCCATTAAAAAGTCAAATGATTAAAGATGCCGAAAAGATGGGTTTTAATGCCATTATAGGATATAAATATTTTGTCGAAGGTGGTTTTGGAGGCTTTAATGGTAGTAATATTAATGGTTCTATTGGAATTGGCTCTTATCGTGCTGGAGTAATGGGCAATTTTGTTCTAGTTCAATGTAAAAAATCTAATTGGTTTTAGGCATGATAAAAGTAATACTAACTATAGCCTTAAATACACCCCTGTGAGTGAATCTCCACTTTTCTGATATACTCTTACTAAGAATAAAAGGGTAATTATGCCAACAAGACTGCGAGTTGATTTAGCTGGGTATCACCATGTAATAAACAGAGGTGTAAATCGTTGTAATGTATTTGAACACAATGATGATAAAGAGATGTTTTTACAGATTATAAATAAAACAGCAACCATTCATAAAGTAATACTTCATGATTACTGTTTAATGGATAACCACTACCATTTATTGATAGAGACTGAAAAAGAAAATATATCTGTATTTATGCGTATTGTAAATGCTAACTACGCAAAGTACTTTAATAAAAAATATAAACGAAGTGGTCATCTATGGCAAGATCGCTACAAATCAAAATTTATTACCTCTGATGAATATCTATATGTGCTTATTAGATATATTGAATATAACCCAATAGATGCAGGAGTGACTCAAAAGATTGGAGAACACCTCTTTACACTGACACATCGTATTTTTAATAACCTTGATTGTTACCCGTGTTCTAAGGAGTCAATTTTACTTAAACAATTTGATATTGAAACATTAAATGACTTTTTAGAAGCATCTATAAGTGATAAAGAGTTGGCTTACCTAAAAGAAAAAGAGAAGCAAAAAGTAGAAAAAAGTGCTCAAGGTATTACAGTGAGACGTTCTAAAATGTTTGAAGAACACTTTTATGATACAACTACAAAATTAGATAGAAATCTAGCTATCGTTAATGCCTACCTTGATGGATACACCCAAGTAGACATTGCAAATTATCTGAATGTATCAAAGTCCTTAATATCGAAAGTGATTAAAAGTGGAGATTCACTCAGGGGTGTAATTTTTTAGGTAATTTAATGCTAAATACAGCACCTTTATCTGAATTTTTAGCGGATAAAATTCCATTAAAATTTTCTTTGATAATTTTTTGGCTCATGTATAAACCAATACCCGTGCCCATGCTCTCATGTTTGGTAGTAAAGTAGGGCTCAAAAATTCTGTTCAAAATGACTTCAGGAATACCTCCTGCATCATCTTCAATCAATATTTCAAATGTACTTGCATCTTCTATCAGTTTAATCCATACTCTTTTATTGTTTCTCTCTTGTTCACTTAAAATATCTCGTGCATTATTTAAAATATTTAAAAGAACCTGTCCTAACTCCCTTTTATATCCATTGTATGATGATTCTGTATCCAGTCCAATAAATTCAAAAGTAATGGCATCTTTTTTATAATTTTGTTCAATTAATGCGTAGGTCTCTTTTATTAACTCTTCAATCGAAAATATCTCTAGTTTTTTATCACTGTTTGAAATACTTTTAAAATCATCAATGGTTTGAGATAAAAACTTTGTTAATTTTTTAATTTTTGTAGAAGTACTTAAGAAGTCCTCACTAGGTATGGCTTCCAACTCTTCTAGTTCAATATCAAATTCTAAATCATTTAAAATATTATTGATGGCACCAATGGGTTGTCTCCATTGATGGGCTACATTATTAAGGGTGTCACCCATGGCGGAGAGTCTATTTTGTTGTTCAATTATATTGGCTTGTTGTACCTGTTCTGTAA
>JADGDM010000060.1 GCA_016744905.1 Sulfurimonadaceae bacterium
CCACCAAGACAAGCCCAACACTCATCATCATTGCAATAATGGTTGGCGTTAAATATTTGGCGCTTAAGAGTGCAATAATAATGGCAATAATAATAATTAGAAAACCTAAAAGTAGTAGCGCGCTGGCAATAAAAAGGACTATCTTTTGCGTAAAGAGCAATCCATACGCCATACTCATAAGGCCTGTCAAAATTAAGACATGAGAACTTCTCGCCACATTCAGCGCGCTGGGAAGTGTAACACTGGCCAAGACTGGTAACATCTGCTGAAGTGCCCCCAACATCACAAAGGCCATCATACCAATGGTAAATATATGTGTTAGTGCAATACTTTGGATTGTAAAACGAGATTCAAAAACAGCACTGTCTGCGATAAGTAAAAAAATTGCACCGAGAAATCCAAAAAATGGAGCAGTTAGAAAAAACCGCAACGGTGCGCTGATAGGAGGGGCTTGATCAAGACTTAAACCACTAAAATTCACTAAGCAATTGACTCCATCATCAAAATTATACGTTCTGCGTCAGCACTTAAGTGTTGCTGCGCCATTGGATAGAGCATCTGCTCCTCTTTCATATTGTGCTGCTGCATCAAAATCATCAAGGTCTCACTTAAACCAAAAAATTTCTCTTGGTTATCACTCTCAAATGTTTCACGCAGTTGTGCTAAAAGATTTCTCATCTGTTCATGTTCCATTCTCATCATCTGAGTAGGACCCTGAGTCATTCCAGTTTTTTGTTCAAATTCTACAAACATGACCAACTCTTCCATGGCAAAGTGGTTTGCCAAGTCTGCTGAAAACTTCTCAAAAATTTCTTTGGCACTGGCCATTCCATTACTACTAACTGCTTGTTCCATTGAGGCAAAAACCTCATCACATGCTCTATGATCGTTTGTTAAGTACTCTTTAATATCTGCCACTATTTTTCCCTTTAGCTTTTAAATTCGTCAATTCTACTTTTCAGTGAATTGGCCACATCTAACAACTCTTGCGAATTATTTTCAATTTTAAACGTATTTGCTTTATTTTGACTAGAATGCTGTTCAATAACTTGTATCTTATCAACAATCCACTCAATATGTTCAACCATTTTTAAAGTATCGTTGTATGAAATTTTAGCGACCTCGACTGAATCTTGCATCTCTTCAGAAGTAGCACTTATATTTCCTTCTACCTCAGAGGTGATTCCACTGAGCTTACCCATCGCCTCAACATTAAGATTCATCTTCTCACTTACATCATTGATCGCTTGAACAATCGTCGAGATACTAATTTCAATCTCACTTAAACTTTTTTGCGTTCTCTCTGCAAGTTTTCTTACCTCATCTGCAACGACTGCAAACCCTCGACCATGCTCACCCGCACGCGCGGCTTCGATGGCTGCATTAAGTGCAAGTAAATTTGTTTGGTCTGCGATATCTTTAATAACATTTAAAACATCTTTAACCTGATCGGCGTCGTTTCTAAGTAAAGAGAGCTGGCCAGACAACTCTTGCTCAATTTCAACATAACTGTCTACTTCATTCACCAAGCTGTCTAAAGACGAGCGCGCTATATTAAGATCTTCATTGACTTTTAGTACCTTCTCTTGAGACTCCTGAGAATTACCTAATGAAGCATCCAGCATGCTTTTAATTTCGGAGGCTTTCAAGGTTGTCTCTTTTACCACATCACGTTCAACTTGAACACTATTTTTAATGTTGTGAGCCGCATCGGTAATCACACTCGCAATACTGCTATTTTGCTCACCCAGCATCTTCACTTCATTTATCGTACCTTGAATCATCTCAATAAAATTATTAACTTCGTTTGCAGTTGAACCAAATTCGTTGCCACTTTTCACTTCCAGTCTACGTGTTAGGTCTTTATCTCCCGAAATCAAAGAGCGGATTCTCGCTTGCAAGCTAGTAATAGGTTTTAAAATTTCTTGATTAAAAAATATTAAAATTAAGATAATAAATACAATACTTGCAAATACTAAAAAGATTAAAACTGAGTGTGCATTATCATTAATTGCTTGATCATTGTCACTCAAAGAGATACTTAAATCCATCACTCCTAACACTTCGCCAACCTCTGAACCAGGATGACATGCGATACATTCAGCAGTAGCAATCAGCGGCTTAACCTGTCTTAGGTGATGATCAGGAGTAGTTACTTCAACGACTTCAGCTTTAGATGTCTTAAAAACACGCTTAATTAGTTCATCATCTATCAACATCGCTTTCAATCCAAAAGCTTCTACTACTTTTTTTGACTTATGTACACTAAGGGAATTAATATTTTCAATTTCGCTTGCATGAATTAAAATCTCTTTCAGCACAGCAGAGTCACCCATCATCATTCCATTATTTAAAGTCTGAAAAATTGATTGGCTCAGCATAGTTAGGGACTTGTTCGTTGTTTTATTTGAAAATTCATTAAAGGAATAGCTGAGATAAAAATAGATGGAGCTTAAACCTAAAATAATAAATGAACTCATAAAAATAATAATTTTTCCACGTACTGATGCAAACATTACTGCTCCTGAAACTTTTTTTAACTATTTTATCATAAAACTACAAAACACTATAAATATCACCCCGTTTTGGTTCAGTGACGACACCCTCTTTCGTTTTAAAACGAATCGGGATACTTTTAGGTAGTCTATTGCTCACAGGATCTACCATAGAGACATTAAAATGTAGATGTGGACCGCTACTGTAGCCTGTATTTCCACTATACCCAAGCAGTGTACCCACTTCTACTTTCTGACCTACTCTCACTGCCACTCCATCTTTTTTTAAATGCCAATACTTGCCTAAGGTTTTATCACTGTGTTCGACTATCACATAGTTTGCATAAATACCAAATTTTTTCGCAAAGCCACCTTTATCATGAATAGACTGTGTTGCGAAGACCACACCTGAGCGCGCTGCATGAATGGGTGTTCCCTCTGGTACTGAAAAATCTACACTATAGGCGGAGAGACCACTGTGCGTTGATACGCCATTAAATCCCTGAGAAACAACAATTTTAGATTTTTTGGCAAAAGGGAGTCGGTAGAGAATGCTGTCATCATGTATGGCAGAAGCAGACCCCATAACGACAGAATAACGTGGACTGGCTGAAGCTGCTTTTCTTTTATCAATATGACGAATCTTTACAATTTGCTTTGTCTCATTCGCTGCAAGTTCAAAATAGATAGGTTGTGCTTTAGAGAGTGCGAAATTTTCCAACTTTTCAAACTTTAAACTAACACTCACTCTATAATTAAAAAAGTTACTTGCCACATAGGTAAACCCATCTTTTGTCTTTTCACTTGCAACAACAACCGTCTGCTTACGTGTGCTTTTACTCTCTTTAGTAATGGCTTCAAGTTCTTTAGAAGATATAACTTCTAAATTTTCTGCATACTCTTCCGAAGCGGCCAGTTGCTCAGAGTAGGCAATTTCGTTGGTTTTATTTTCATGTACTAAGGTGTCAAGAAACTGACTTCGACTGCCTTTACACTCACTTTTATAAAAGGTACACACCCGCTTAGATATACTCTCTTTATTGATAATGCTAAGATGGTTATTGCTCAAATATAAAAAGCTCTTTTTATCACCCTCTTCAATACTTTGAGAAAGTTTTTTAAAATAGAGGTGTTCTATCTTTTTAAGTGATTTATCTGCCTTTCTTAGTACAAAAAGATACTCTTTACTTAATGTTTCACTATTGCCCTCTTCTATATCTGAGCGTAAGACTCTAGCGCGCTCTACCTCTGAAGTATAGGTATCAAACTCTTTTTTATCATTTTCAAAAATGCTATTTTCCGATAAAACAGAGACTTTATCATGCTCATCAAATATCCTCTTTGAAAGCTTTTCATAAGGGGTTTGTGAGGCAAGTATGAAAGTAAAAGAGAAAAGTACAAAAAATACCAGTAATTTTCTAAATACCAATGTGTACTCTCGATATCATCTCAACCAATGTCTCTTTGTCTTCTTTCATCACGGAGTTAATACTAAATGTTTTAACACTGTATTTTTTACTCAGTACCTTAAGAATTTTTTGACTAAAGGTTTCAATGTTATTAAGATTGTCAACCAAATAGACCAATATAAATTCATTACTACTCCATTTAATCAACATATCTTCATTTCGAATACTCTCTCTTAGGTCATTAGAAACACGCATCATTATCTCGTTATCTAACTCATCCGTATTGTAATCCACCAAGGTACATGAGAGATTTTTTTCATTAAAAGTAGCTGCTTCTTCTAAGCTTTGAGAGATGTGTGTAAAGTACTCTCTTGTATACGCACCTGTCTTTACATCGATATTTGCGCCGTTGTCTATCATCAGACGTTTGATTAAACTTTGAGATATATCTTCCAAACTCATCACTGTATATGATTCTTCCAAGGTTTTGACATCAATAGCGAAGGCGTGAGGGTCATACGATGGAGACATCATACTAACAATTTTATCTTTTTCACTCAGCGCGCTGATCGCCTCAAAACAGCCTTGATTGTCTTCGATTTTATCTTGATGGAAGTAGAGTGGATGTGGAACAAAATTATTAATAAAAGGACCAAAATTTTCACTGTATTGAGTACTGTTTTTGATTCCAAAAAACTGATTAAATGCGCTATTACTCATAACAATCTCTTCATCTTTAAAAATTGCTATCAAATTATCTTGCATATCTATAGTGGTCTGAATTATACTTTTAGAAATATTGTCAATCATTATCACCCTTTTAGTTCGATAAGTATAAACAAAAATATTTAAAAACTGCTATAATTCCGAAAATATTACCAGAGGATTTTATGATGGCTCAAGGCATTTTAGATTTAGTTAAACCAGGCGTTCTACACGGAGATGATGTTCAGAAAGTTTTTGCACATGCAAAAGAGCAAGGATTTGCGCTTCCAGCGATCAATGTAGTAGGTACAGACTCTATCAATGCAATTCTTGAAGCAGCTGCAAAAGTTAATTCACCTGTCATTTTACAATTCTCAAATGGTGGGGCACATTACTACGCAGGGAAGGGTCTTAGTAATAAAGACGAGCGCGCTGCCATTGCAGGCGCAGTATCTGGAGCTAAACATATCCACATGATGGCAGAAGCTTATGGAGTAGCGGTTATCTTACATACAGATCATGCAGCTAAAAAACTTCTTCCATGGATTGATGCGCTACTTGATGCGGGTGAAGAATTTCATAAAATCTATAACAAACCACTTTTCAGCTCACATATGCTTGATCTTTCAGAAGAGCCTATCGAAGAGAACATTGGAACCTGTGTTGATTACCTAAAACGTATGGATAAAATCGGTATGACAATCGAAATTGAACTGGGTGTTACGGGTGGAGAAGAAGATGGTGTGGACAATACCAACATCGATAATTCACTTTTATATACTCAGCCAGAAGAAGTCAATTACGCCTATGAAGCACTTTCAGCAGTAAGTAAACGTTTTACTATCGCAGCTTCATTTGGAAATGTACATGGAGTTTATAAACCTGGGAATGTAACACTCACCCCAACCATCTTAGACAACTCTCAAAAATTTATCGCTGAGAAACATAGCACTGATGCTAAACCTGTTGACTTCGTATTTCACGGGGGTTCAGGTTCATCTTTAGAAGAGATTCGTGAAGCGATCACTTATGGTGTTATCAAAATGAATATCGATACCGATACGCAATGGGCAACTTGGGAAGGTGTTAAAGATTACTATGAGTCTAAAAAAGGCTATCTTCAAGGTCAAATCGGTAACCCAGATGGTGACGATATCCCAAATAAAAAATACTACGATCCACGTAAATGGCTACGCGCTGGTCAAGAGACTTTAATGGCGCGTGTTGTTACTGCTTACAAAGACTTAAATGCAATGGATAGAAACTAAACAATTTTATCCAGATGCTCTGAGAGGGCTATCTTTTATTGTCCTCTTTATGTTCATACCGTTTGAGCATAGAGGCATTTCCTAAAACACCACCATCGTGAACATAGAGGATATCTCCTTCTATCTTATCCATATTTTCATATAATGCAATAAACATCTTAGGTGAATAGAGAAGATCAAACTCGATACCTTGCGCTTTTAACTCTTTATATATTGCATGAAATTCTAAATATAACTTTCCAAAATGATACTTTTTTTGACTCTCTAATATCTCCAGATTAGAGGAAGTTTCTCCCAGCGCGCTGAACTGTTCTCGTAAGTAATCACTGTCTCCAACTACTGCTGTCGTGAATACCTTATCCTTTACATAGCGCGCTAGGAAAAATGCGCTCACTCCAGTTCCAGAGGGGGTCATCACATTTAATTTACGAATGCCCGTCTCTCTTTTAAAAAGTTCTATCTCCTCAGCTAAAATACTTAAGCCATATTTTGCCTCATCTACTGCGCCACCTTGAGGAATAAGTAAACACCTATCTGTACTTTTTAAAGAACTGATTTGTGCGCTGTACTCTTCATGGCAAGTTTCTATTAAATGCATATCAAGTTCTAAAGAGGCTTTTAAATTGCCTTGAATATCTTCTTTTAAATAAGAAGGAAGTGTCTTAGAGTAATAGGTGAACTTCCACCCTTTTAAATGGGCTATATACGCTAATGAGAGCATGGCGTTAGATTGTACTCCACCATAAGAGATAATCTCTTTATAACGTTCTTTTGGAGTTTCAAGTAAGAAGTGAAGTTTTCGAAATTTATTGCCGGAGAGTAGCGGATGAAAAAGATCATCGCGCTTAATATATATTTTTCTACCTCGAAAGGTAAAAGCTTCTACAGGTGTAGGAAGCTGATTATTTACCATACGTAATGGTAGCGCTGTTTTTAAGTTTTAACATTCTTGCTTCCATTACTGTTTTAAATTTTTCCATTTTAAGACGTTGATCAATAAAAGTTTTCACTTCATCAAAGCCTAATGTTTTACCAACTTTTTTCTCTTCAAGATAGATAACATGATAACCAAATTGAGTTTTAACAGGAGTTACAGTAACACTTTCCACCGCCATTTTAAAAACTACTTCATTGAACTCAGGTACCATTTGTCCTTGTGGGAAAAATCCAAGGTCTCCACCTTTAGGACCTGATGGCCCTACTGATTTCTCTTTGGCAAGTGTTATAAATTTCTCTTTAAGTGCCACACCTTTAAGAGGGGCGAGTTCTGCAGTAATTGCCTTAGCATCTGCCTCATCTTTTACCAAGATATGACGTGCATGAACTTTCTCTTTTTCAACAAACTCTTCTTTATGAGAGTCAAAATACGCTTTTGCATCGGCGTCACTTACTTTTACCTTAGCCAATTCTAAATCTTGCCATACTTTTGCCGCAAGTTGTTGCTCAACACGAACCATTACTTTATCAAGTTCTTGTTTGTACTCTGGAGTTTTTAATACACCTGTCTTTTTAGCATCATTGTAAACCAATTCTTGAGTAATCATACCTTCAATAATTCTAGTACGAAGCTCATTTTGTTTCTCAGCAGGAAGTGTATTAAAACGTCCTTGAGTCCCCTCCATCAATACTTGATTGACCTCTTCATCAGTAATCTGTTTTCCATTTACGGTAGCGATAATACCAGCGTGAGCCATCGTTGCAACTAAAGATAGTGATGTTAAAACTTTAAGTGTAAAATTCATTAAGAACCCTTGAGTAAATATTTGTGAAAATATATCTACTTAGGGTTAATGTAGGGCTAATGAGGTGCTTAAAGAAGAGAGTTTATTGCTCTTTTTTCTCTAAAAAGTGGTCTATGTTTAAAAAGAGTGCACTTTGATCAATTGGCTTAGTAATATGCGCATCTAAGCCTGCTTCTAAAATCTCTTTTTTATCTTCCGCCGAGGCAAGTGCCGTTAAGGCTAAGACAGGAACAAATGGGCGCATATTATTTTTCTGAAGTTTCTTTATTTCACGGGTTGCTTCCATCCCATCCATATTTGGCATATTAATATCCATCAAAATCAAATCAAAATCTTGCTTCTTATATGCTTCAACTGCTTCAAGGCCATCACCAACAGAAGTCAATATAAAATCTCTTTTAGCCAATACTTTTTTAAGTAGTGCCAAGTTGATAGGATTATCTTCAGCAATAAGAATGTTCGTGCCCTCTTTTTTCTTCTGTAAAGATTTTTTAATTTTTTCTTCCATCTTCTCTTCTAAACTAAGAGGAACATCTGTCACCTCAACACTTTTATCCAAATGTGTTAAAACATCATGTACATTAGAAGGAAGAAGAGGTAGACATAAAAGGTTATCCAAGGTATTTAACATTGGTTCAAATTTGGGTTTATGACCACTTTCAATGACAGGAACAATATGAATATTATTATAGTGTGCTTTTAAAGTTTTAATGCGTTTTGTGCTTAAATGATCCGTAATGATAAATAGCGCATCCACCTCTTTTAAAACGGGGTTTGCGATACCATCAATATGGGTCGTTTTCACTTCAAAGTGTTTAAAATAATTGCTTAAAGTTTCTGCTTGAATCTTTGAGTACATATCTTCTGCCCAAATCGCTACTTTCAGACCTTTTTGTAACTCATAATGGCTCTTTTTAACAATCTCATGTTTAATAAAAAATGCAAAATTACTTCCACGTTTGACCTTACTTTGAACACGCAGTTTTGATCCCATCACACGTAGATATTTACTTGATAAGCTCAGTCCAATACCCAAACCATCTAAACCTTTTTCTGCCTCACTGTCTGCGCGTGAGAAAGGCTTAAGCAGTGCTTTTAACTTTTCAGGTTCGATTCCTGCACCATTATCAAGAACACTATAAAGGATAGTAACTGAATTATCATCAGACTCTTTAAGTTCGATGTTAATAACAATACGTCCCCCGCCTTTAGTAAACTTGATGGAGTTGTCGATAAGTTGTTGTAAAACTTTCTCAATCTTTATATGATCACCTTTGATAATATCAGGGAGATGTGGATCAATCATAAAAAAGAGTTGTACCCCTTTATCATACGCTTTTTTGTAAAAGTTATTTGAAAATTTTTCAAATTCGTCATAGGTGTTAAACTCACTAAGATTTACTTTTAAACCATGGGTGTCAGCTTGAAGTAGTTCCATCAAGTTTTCTATGTTTTTCATCATAACATTAGCAGAGTTACTGATGTAGCCCATATACTCATTTTGATCGATATCGAGTGTCGTCTCTTTTAGAAGGTCTGAAAAGCCAATCACATTGTTCATTGGTGTTCTAAACTCATGAGAAAGTGAGGTTAAAAACTGCTCAATAAACTCTTTATAATAATGCTCTGCACTCTTAGCGCGCTGAAGTTGAGACCTATCTTTTAATAAAATCAGATAAAGCTTTTGTCCCTGCATCGTAAAGCTTTGAACATGGACACTACACAGTAAATAGTTACGCTCTTTTTTATTAATCTGAGCGCGCTCACCACTTTTTTCAACCAGCTCATCAAGGGTATTTTCTGCTTTTGGGTAAAAAGCATTTTTAGTCGGAACAAATAGTTTTTGAACACTGCTCTCACCTAAATGTTTAAAGTCTTTTTTTTCTAATCGCTTCAATGCAATTTTATTACATGTCACCAACTCTTCATCTTGCGTATATACAAGATAAGGTTCGTTCCCTACAGCAAAAAGTGCTTCTAGAAAACTATTAAGATCACTGCTAAGCTGCTCAAAGCGTTCATTAATTAGTAAGTTCATTATTTGATTCTATCTTTTAGATATTTTTCTAATACAGATTCTAATTTTTGACGGGTCAATGGTTTAGAAATATAATCATCCAAACCTTCTTCAATAATACGTTCTCTATCACCCTCCATTGCCAATGCGGTAAGTGCGATAATAGGGAGATCTTTTACTCCAGTTGTACGGATGAGTTCTTTGATCTCTTGCGTTGCTAAAATACCATTTTTAATTGGCATATCAATATCCATAAAGACAATATCAAAACTCTCATTTTGACACAACTGAACGGCTTCTTCACCATCACCCGCGGTCACAACATCAATACTGTACTCTTGCAGTAAAATTTTAATCAAGCGCTGATTAATTAGATTGTCTTCTGCAATAAGTGCTTTAATATTGGAAACTTCTTTAATCTCATCAATCTCATGGGTCACTTCAGGAAGAGCAAATACCTCTTTGAGGTGAATCCCTACCAATGAAGGAAGAAGAGGTCTTGATAAAGTATAATCAACCAAATGTGCCAACCTTGTTTGAACTTTTTCCATTCCTTCTAAAAGAAGTACATTTTTTGCACCCTTACGCATCGCAGTCAATTTTGAAAGCCATGTTCCATCATCTTGTGAAGCAATGATGTAGTTCATATCTGTATCTTTATAAAAATTATCATCTATAAAGTTTACCTTCGTCACTGAAAGTCCAGAACCTCTTAAATAATTGGTGAGTAGATTGGCTTCATCCACGCGCTTTTCATCAAAAAGAGCCACCTTTACTCTTTTGTTTTTTATATGTTGTACCGCAGGTTCAGTAGCACCAACAAAATCAAGTGCAAAAGAGAAAGTAGACCCACGATCTTCTTCACTTTGAATACGTAAAGAACCACCCATTAACTCAATGAGACCATGAGATAAACTCAGACCAACACCCAATCGGTTATCCGCTTGATCGCCCGAGATAAAAGGTTTAGTAATCAAGGCAATATGATCTTTTGGAATTCCTTTACCCGTATCTTTTACAGAAAAACTGATATTACATTTCCCATCTTGGATAGGTTTAAGCAGTTTGATTTCAATAACAATCATTCCATGTTTTTTCGTAAATTTGATGGCATTACTTAAAAGGTTGATAATCACCTGTTTAATTTTACGTAGATCGCCAGTTACTTTAGCAGGTAGTCTTGGATCAATAGCAAATGAGATACGTAGGCCTTTATTTCGTCCTTCTATACAATAGATATGTGCAATATTTTCCATCTCAAAAATAAGATTAAATTCACTTGGCTGAAGAACCAGACGTCCATTTTGCATCTGCGCAAGATCCAATAAATTCTCAATATTTGACATCAAGTTTTTAGCAGACATATCTATAAGTTGTAGATATTCACTCTGCTTGTCATTTGGTTCACTTTTTTCTAAAAGCTCGATAAAGCCCATCAATCCATTCATTGGGGTTCTAAATTCATGAGAGATATTGGCCAGAAATTTCGACTTCATCTCTTCAATTTGTGTCATCTGTGTGCGCGCTTGTTCGAGTTCACTAATATCTTCAAACTCTAAGACATACAACTCTTGGGCACTTCTATTGATACGGTTATTTTTAACTCTAAAGAGATGTTCTTTTCCTGATTTATCAGCAATAGATACATGATAGGTATTGGGTACATGTTTACGAATATAATCCATCCAACTTTTATCTATCTCAGTAAAAACGTCTTCACTCTCGGAGATAAACAGTTCACGGATACTCTCATGTTTGTTTCTAAAATCAGAGATATCATTGTAAGGAAAAAATTCAAAGAAGGCTTTATTTGCACCAATCCAGCCATCACGCGCTGTAAAGAACATAACAATAGCATTGTCTAAATCTAAAATTTCATAAAAGAGATCTTTAGAAATAAAGCCCTCTTCATTCAAACTTCCTGTTAATGAAGACTTTGTTTTTGATCCCCCAAAAAGAGTGCTAAACCATTCAAACATATAAACCACCTACTATAAAAAATAATTATTGTCTTCATTTTAACACAATAAGGATAAAATCACAAAAACGGATAGAGATGGTAGATGAAAAAAGTTAAAAAAGCCACAAAAAAAGAGATTGAAGCGATTAAAACTGAGTTTGTAAGTCGTTACGATGAGGCCGTTACGGAACTGGATTATAAAAATCCTTATGAATTGGTTATCGCTGTTGCTCTCTCCGCGCAGTGTACGGATAAACGAGTCAATATCATCACGCCCGCTCTATTTGAAAAATATCCTGATGTAGTCAGTTTGGGAAATGCTGATCTAGGCGAGGTAAAAGCCTTTTTACAAAGCTGCTCATTTTTTAATAATAAAGCAAAAAATATCATTGCTATGGCACAGCGTGTTGTTGAAGTTTATGAGGGAGAAATTCCACTCGATGCAAAAAAACTTGTCACCTTAGCAGGCGTCGGTCAAAAGACAGCGAATGTTGTTTTAATTGAGTATACTCAAGCCAATTTAATGGCGGTAGACACCCATGTTTTTCGTGTAGCACACCGTCTAGGTTTAAGTGATGATGAGACGGCTTTAAAAACTGAAGATACCTTGGCTAAAAAATTTAAAACAAATTTACATCAGTTGCACCAAGGCATGGTACTTTTTGGACGTTATATTTGTACGGCAAAAAGCCCCAAATGTGAAGAGTGCTTTTTAACAGAGTTTTGTCGAACAAAAGAGACGTTTAAAGCACGTTAAAAATCTCTATTATAAACTTTCAGGTTTTTTTGATGAAGGTAAAAAGTAAGCAACTGTTGTAAAAATTGCAGCAATAATTATAGCAGTCACTAGCGCAGGTAAAACAGAGACTATTGCGGTCTCATTTTTAGGAGTTACATCAGCTAAAATAGCTTGTCCCCCAAACAGTGTATCTACTAAAAAAGTGTCTTTAACAAAGTCAAATCCTATCATATAAAAAAATGAACCAATCATCGCGCCCAAGATAAAGAACCTTGCATCTTTACGTCCTTCACTCACCGCACATGCAGCCGTTCCTGGACAATACCCTGCAACACCCCAGCCGAGACCAAAAACCATACCACCAACAATAACACCCCATGTCATACTTTTAATTGTAAGATGAGAAAGATCAACCATATCAAATGCCATGGCCGTAAAGATCATGGTACTGGAGATGGCAATTGCAAATAAAATAACACGCATTAAATGCATGTCTTGTAGACGTAGCATATTAATAATTCCAGAAGGATTTGATGCGCCCACACGGTGAATTGCGAATCCAAAAGCGGTGCCTAAAAGTATGGCCAATATTGTTGTCGTCATCTATTTTTCCTTTTTCATATAAAAAAGTATTGAAGTAGGTACTGCTGTAAGAAAGACACCAAAGGCGAAAAAATACCCACTGACTGAAGTCTGCATCATCCCACTCATCATATGTCCACTTGTACATCCACTCGCAAGCCTTGAACCAAAAAGGATTAATAATCCTCCAGTAAAGGTCATAATATAACGTTTATAAGAACTGCCTTTTCCAAAGCGGTTCATCCAAACAGTCGGTGTACTTTTCTCTTCTTGTGTAATCTTTGGACCCATAGTGTACCGAGAAAGTAATCCTCCAAATGCGATACTTATCGCAAATATAAGCGAATAACTGAAAGGATTGGCCACTTTTTTTGCGTATGCACCTTCATTTTTTGCCAGATAACTATTTTCACTGGTATACCCGGTTGTCGTCTGTGTTGTTTCGCTAACAATAGGGGAGATACTGTCCCAAATAATGCCATCTAGAATAACAAACTGTGTTGAAGCCCCCACTGGCTTGATAACAATCATGGCTATTGCCAGTACAGAACCAAGAAGCAAACCACCATAAAGCCACCCAAGCTTTTTTCCATTCATAGTACTTCCTTCTATAGTTTTTATTTATTTTTTAGATTTTATCACATATAAGTTAAAGGAATATTAGGAAGCCGTTTTAGATAAAATATTTTTTACCCATTGATAGGTACGTTCTACCGAAGCCAAGTCTACATTTTCGCGTGTTGAGTGTGGAAACCTTATCGTTGGACCAATAGAACACATCAAAACATCAGGACTTTTTTTCTTTAAAATTCCACACTCCAAACCAGCATGAATAGCACTCACTTCAACCTCAGCATAAAGTCCTTTTGCCGCCTCCATAACCAGCGCGCTGAAAGCTGAATCTTCAATTTCCCAAGGTTCATAATAATCACTTTGATGCATCTCAAAACCAAATCTCTCAAAATACTCATTGGTCTCTTCTAGTATCAAATCAAGCTCTTTCTTACTCATCGAGCGCGCTGTCAATTCGACGCTCAATGTCTCATCATCAGTACTAATTTTTGCAAGGTTGATACTTGTTTGAACAATATTCAACTCTTTATTAAATGAATGAACGCCATGACTAAAACCATTAATTATTTGCGCTATTTCTTGTGAATTTTCTATTACTCTATTTTTACTACTTTCTACTTTTTCTAAATCAAGTTTTTCAGCTGAGACAACAGTAGCTTCAGCATATTTTGCAATCGAATTACGGCGTTCTCCGCCCTTAATATCTACAATATCAAACTCTGATTCATCTAAAAGTAAGCCAAGTTCCTTAATTGCATTTTTAATATTCAGATGAATATCCACACCAGAGTGTCCCCCTTCATAGCCAGAACACACCAACTTATAAATATTACCGTCATATGCTTTGTGCTCTAACTTTTTGCGTGCAACAATATCTACACCACCCGCACAGCCAAGTGTTAAAACGCCTTCATCTTCACTATCAAGGTTTAAAAGGTAAGGTGTTCTAATATCCAGCGCTAAGGCACGTGCACCCACCAAACCAACCTCTTCATCATTTGTAAATAAAAAGTCCACCTCAGTATGTTCTTGCATCAAAGCAATCATCATCGCCACAGCCATGGCATTATCTGCACCCAATGTTGAATTCTTTGCAGACATAACTCCATCATTAATTTCCAACTGCATATCTTCATACGCACCGATACAGACCATATCCATATGCGCTTGAAGGGTTACCTTCGAATTTTTAGAGCTCACTAAAATGTTTTGCGCCTCATCCATATTCACTTCATAGTGATGCTCTTTTGCCACATCTTTAATAAATTGCACAATTTTCTCAGTTTTGTAAGAACACCTAGGAATTTTACAGATTTGTTCAAAAATTTCTACTACACTCATATTTTTTCCTTTTTGCTATAATGCGTTTATGTTTAAACAAATTTTATTTTTTTCATCACTACTGCTTTTTTTTTCAGCCTGTGCGAATGAACGTGGAATCTCAGCACGTTACTATAACGACTGTAAAGAGTACTATGACTTACAAGGGCACTATCATAAAGATTGTCCGGATAATCTCGTAGAGTATAAAACGATTAAAGAAGCGCCCGTTAAAGCGTATGATGCTTTAACTAAAGATGAAAATGAGCCTAAACCTAAGGTTTGGTAGCGATAAAGGTCGCAAAGTTCGCCCATTTAAAAATGATTTCACAACTTGAAAATCCTGCTTTTTTTATCATTTTAATATTTTCATCCACACTATAGGGTACCAAGACATTTTCTAAGGCTTCACGCTTCTGCGCAATCTCATACTTTGAATAACCCTGCTCTTCTTTAAAATCATAATAACAATCTATCAAAGCTTTGTTAAGTTTTTTATCTTCACTGATTACTTTTTCACTAAAAATAAAAACCCCACCACTCTCTAGCGCGCTATAAATTTTTTCAATTAACTCTTCGCGTACCAATGGTCTTATAAACTGTAAGGTGTAATTACTCAAAAAGACACGTGCTTCTTGATAGTTGTGTTCTAAAATATCTGCGTTATACAGCGTTATACCAGACTTAAATGCTTCGATCTTCTTTTTAGCATGAGAAAGCATTGCATCAGAAGTATCCAATCCAATCAGATCTAAAGAGTGCGCGGATGCTTCTTCTATCTTTAGCAACTGAGACGCAGTAGAACATCCAAGGTCATAAACACGAGAGCCTTCACTTAGGTACTCTTGTGCAAAACGGGCACTAAGATCTAGTACATCATTATAAAAAGGAACCGAGCGCGCCAGCATATCATCAAAGACTGCTGCTACTTCTTCGTCAAATTCAAACTGTTTTTCTATGGGTTTATCAAATACTTTATCAATCATAAAGCGAATTATACTGCACTTATGTTAGACTACCTATAAAAATTATATTTCGGTGAACCTATGCGATTTAGTATCAAACTCAAACTTCTTGTATCAACCACAGTGCCTATCCTGGCCCTACTCATTTTTTCTCTCTCTCATGCACAGACACAAGTTAATAAGATAGAGCAACTCCAAAGCATGAACAATTCTATACAAAGTGCAAACACCATTAATCGTTTTATGCATGAGATCCAACTGGAACGTGGTTTGAGTACACTTTACTTTTATGACAGTGAGAGGAAGTTGGGTTTTTTAGAAACACAAAGAAGTCTTAGTAATCAAACACTTCAAGAGGTTCTCGCACTCGTAAATATCTTAGAAAAAGACAAAAATTTAGAATTGGTTTATAAAAACCTTCAACATTTTATTTTAAAATTAGAAAAGCTTCCAAAAATGAGATCTAATATTAACAAGAGAGAGATTTCTTTTCAAGAATTTTTTAGTTTTTATACAGATATTAATACACACCTTAGCACTATTATTCATTCACTGCCTATTCATAACAGTAATACAAAACTATATTTTGAAGCTTCTAGTTTTTTTGAAACTATACTTCTACAAGAGGCACTTGGTAAAGAGCGTGCTATCATCGCTAAAGTATCCTTAATAAAGGCGCTTCAGAAAGAAGACAACTTTCAATTTCTTAAAATACAAGAAGATAAAAACTTGCTTATACAGTCTATTTTAAAAAGAAATTACTATTACTCTGATGAATTAAAAGAAGAGTTCAGATCCTATCTAAACAATGAATTAACCAAAGAGATAGAAAAATATCTTATTCCTGTTGTGCAGTATAAAATGAAACTATTTCAACTGCACAAAGAGGAGAACATTGATATAGGTAAGATTATTGCCTTGCGTCATTCTCTAGAGAAGCTCAATGCTAACCGCTGGATTGAGATCAGTACTCAAAGGTTAGATAG
>JADGDM010000061.1 GCA_016744905.1 Sulfurimonadaceae bacterium
CTATAGACGAGTTTATGAGGAGTTAAAAATACTTTTGGTATCATTCATTACCCCTGTTTAACAGGTATCGGGATATGGCGGAATTGGTAGACGCAGTTGGTTGTCAACCAGCGGAACTTCGGTTCGTGAGGGTTCGAGTCCCTCTTTCAATTTCATTACAACTTTTTATCCCTCAATACAATACTTACCCTTAGCTCACTATTTTTTCAATTTGTGCAATCAATACTAATAAATAATATATAAGCCTTCAGTTCAAAATAAAGAACAATTAACTAAATCATAAAAAAGTGTGTAGATTGGTAAAAAGTAGGAGAAGTTTTAAGAATTTGTCGTCTTGTTGTCGTCTTTTGGTGTTTTTGAAGAGTGGGTAAACCCCTGTAATAGGGGTTTGTGTGTAGATTAAAGTGGAGTAACGTTTTCTGCTTGAGGGCCTTTTTGACCTTCACCAACTTCGAAAGTCACTTTTTGACCTTCAGCTAGAGAAACACGACCGTGACCAGTGTTGTTTACTTGACGAAAGTGAACAAATAAATCTTTGTCTCCGCTATCTTGTTGGATAAATCCATAACCTTTTTCTTCGTTAAACCATTTTACAGAACCGTTAAGTACATCTGCCATATTAATACCTCTTATAAGGGAAATTACACTTCTTTCGAAGCGGAGTCAAAATTGCGGGAGTCTTCAGGTACTGCAGAAAAATCTACGTCACACACTAAAGATGAACTCGACATCATCTTATCATCGCCAAAAGTATATCGAAAAAAAATGTAAATTCTAGTAAATTCTAGTAAATTTCTTTAACTCTTCCAACTTCACCACCCTTTAATCGCACTTTTATTCCATGATGATGCTTGGCGCTTTTAGTAAGAATATCTCTGACAGTTCCGTCGGTGAGGTAGCCTGTTGCTTGATCTTGCTTTAGAACAATGGCGACACTTTGTCCAAATTTAATATTGTTACGAACTGTTGGATCCAGCACTATTTCGCTCTAAAATTAAGAACTTTTTTCACTGTATCTATTGAACAGAAGAAAACTGCATCAAAAATAGGGTTTAAAAGCGTCACTTTTTCATCAATTTTATCAAAAGCTTTAAAGCTAAAACCTTCACCATCTTTTCTATATTTTGGTTCAATCTTAAATTCTATTGGAGAAAGTGTACGGATAAGGTTGTTTACTTTTTTATAAGCACTTGAGCCTTCAGGCGGATATAAATTCCCTTGCTCACTTTCAGTGATTCGTGTTTTCATTAAAAGGGTTACCTTATCTTGAAAGACTACTTTGTTCCACTTCACACTTCCATATTCAAAAGTAAATCCAGAATTTTTTCCACTCAAAGGATGTGGTTTGGCTTTTCTGATGCCCTCTAAAAGTTGAAGAAAGAAATTTACACCACCAAAAGCCTCTGCACATTTGAGCAGTTGCTCATGATGAAGTAGTTTTTGCTCGTCACTTAAGTTGTTAAAATCACACATAGGAATCCTTTAAATATGTCAAGATGAAATCTTTTTGGCATTATAGTAGAAAATGAAGTAGAATACTTTTATATAAAGGGTTCTCATGACATTGATTGAAGTAAGCGCACTATTTTTAGCATTTTTATTTGGTTTTTTACTGGCCTACCTTCTTGCTTATAAAGAGAAAAAAACACTGCGTATACTTTATGAAGAGAAATTAACTGCCCTTCTCAATGAACTCAAACTTCTTAAAGAGATAGAAACAGATTACGCCGTTCTCTCAGCACGCTACGAAGATAAGGAGCGCACTGAATCTCTGAAAGAAGAGGAAGAGGAGATACGTCAACATCAGTTAAGCACTCAGTTTGAAAACCTTGCCCAACGTATCTTTGAACAGAAATCTAAAAGTTTTGATGATCATAATGAAAAAAAACTCTCTTTACTCCTTCAACCCTTTCGAGAACAGATAGAGAATTTTTCACAACTCTCAACAACACGATATCAAGAAGAGTCTAAAGAGCGTCATCTTTTAAAAGCAGAAATACTCAATCTTCAAGAGATCAACAGACGTATCTCTGATGATGCAATCAATCTAACCAAGGCCCTCAAGGGTGAAAACAAAACTCAAGGTAATTGGGGAGAGATAGTTTTAGAACGCATACTTGAAGATTCAGGTCTGCGCGCTGGACATGAGTATCTAACACAAACTTCTTACAAGTCAGATGAGGGAAAACTCTACCGTCCTGATATCATCATCAACCTTCCAGACGATAAACAGATTGTTGTTGATTCTAAAGTCTCTTTAAATGCTTATGAACGTTATATCAATACAAGCGGTGAAATAGAAAAACTTGATGCACTTAAAGAACATCTGATCTCTATACGAAGTCATATTAAACTTCTCTCTCAAAAATCCTATGAAGACCTAGCAGGAATTCATAGTTTAGATTTCACCCTACTTTTCATGCCAATAGAAGGCTCTTTTTTACTCGCTCTTCAAGAAGACCCAACTTTTTTTAAAAGCGCCTATGAACAAAATATTATGGTCGTTTCACCGTCTACCCTACTTGTAACGCTACGAACGATTGAGCATATCTGGAGAAATGAACGTCAAGAACAACATGCCAAAGAGATCGCACAAAAAGCCGAAGGCCTGTATGAGAAATTGGTGCTTTTTGTAGAAGATATGGATAAAATAGGTGAACAACTTGGACGAACTCATGATACCTATGAAAAAGCGATGAGTAGGCTCTCAACAGGGCGAGGTAACCTTATTCGGCGCGCTGAACAGATGAGAGAGTTGGGACTGAAACCTAAAAAACTACTTCCAAAACAAGATATTGGAGATGATGATGATCATTAATGAAAAACTACTGCCAAAACTAATTATTGCCGCCCCTATTGTCGCCATTATGATACTAAGCGCACTCCTTAGCTACTTCTATATTCAAAATCTACGCACCAACTTTGCAGTCCAATCAGCGCGCTCTGTTCAAGAGAGTATTGAAAGTGAAAAACTTGAAGCACACTCTTCTGCTAAACAGATAAACCGACTATTTGACTACACCTATAATAAAATTGAACTCAATATTCATAATGAGTTAGAAGACAGACTCGCACTTGCACATGAAAGTGCCAGTTTTATCTACAATAAATACAAGGGGAAAATCTCGCCTGCAGCCATTAAAGAGCGCATCAAAGATGCACTGCGTTCTATGCGTTGGCATGGACGCGAAAACTATATCTGGATTACAGATTATGAAGGCAACAATATTCTAGCTGCCAATAAAAAGTTGATAGACAAAAATATTATTGGATTTGCTGATGCAGATGGGCGCGCTATTATCTTAGAAGAGATCTTTAAAGTAAAAAAGCATCAAGAAGGTTTTATTAAGACACGGTTTACTGCCGAAGGTGGCGAGCAAATTATGTTTGTGAAAGACTTTGGTCATTATGATTGGTTTTTTGGCAGTGGCATACATCTGTGGCGCGCTGAGTTAAAACTCAAAGTACAACTTTATGAAATGATTCAACATATCCCAAGTAATGAACGTGGTTTTACTCTGGTTATGGATAAAGATACGCCGAATAAATATGCGGACGAGAGTTATATAGAGCCTCAATCACGTATCAAAATAGCCACTTTATTAGAAAAAAAGAGTGGCTGGTACGAACTAAAAGATGAAAATATTATGTTTCATGCCAGCTATTTTGAGCCCTTTGATATTTACATTATTAATGGGTTTTCACTTAAAAGTATTCGCAGCAGTGTTGCTCTAAAGCGCGCTGATTTAGAAGAGCGTATTCGTAATGAGTTTAAGTCTATGTTCATAGTATCTATCATCGCCATCATTATCACCGCTTTACTGTCTTTACTTTTTTCAAGACGTATCAACACTATCTTTCAAGCCTATCAAGAACGTGTAAAAAACAGAGAAAATGCACTCAATGAGCTTAATGAAAATCTAGAACAGCGTGTTCATAGCGCGCTCATCGAACATAGGAAAAAAGATAAGATGTTGATTCAACAGTCAAAAATGGCAGCCATGGGCGATATGATAAGCATGATTGCGCATCAATGGCGCCAACCTCTTAATCAACTCTCTTACGTGTTTATGAATATCGATGGTGCATATGAATACAAAGAACTCACCCCTGAATATATGGAAGAGAAGGTAAAAGAAGGCAATGATTTACTGGAGTTTATGTCCCATACTATTGATGATTTTAGAAACTTTTTTCAACCTGATAAAGAACGTGAAGAGGTTTCTATCAGTGAAGTATGTCAAAAGAGTATCAATCTCGTTCAAAAAACACTAGAGAGCCATAATATAAAAATATCAACTGAACTTAATACCAAAACAACCCAGTCGCTCTACCGTAATGAACTTATGCAAGTCCTCTTAAATATCATCAATAATGCCAAAGACGTTATAAACTCAAATGATATAAAAGAGGGTGAAATCAGAATTAAAACCTATGAAGAGCACTTACATCTCTACATAGAAGTCTGTGACAATGCCGGTGGAGTAAAAAATGAAATTCAAGAGAAGATATTTGAGCCTTACTTTACAACAAAAGATACCAGTAGTGGTACAGGCTTGGGTCTGTATATGTCACAGACCATTATACAGACACATTTTAAAGGGAATTTGAGTATCTCAAATAAAAATGAGGGTGCTTGTTTTTTAATTAAGCTTCCAAAAAGTTAGAAGCTTTTAAAGGATATTTATCTTATATCCACTGCCTGAGATATTATCAATCGCTTCATCAGGAAGTTTTTTACGTAGTCCACGAACCAGTGAACGAATGGCGTCTTGACTCATTCCATCATAAGGCCAAATAGCACTTTCTATCTCTTCATACTTCACCACACGGGTATGATTCGAGCTTAAAAGATTGACAAAAAGGTTCTCGTTTTTAGTGAGTTTTACCTCTTCTTCATTGTTTAAAAGACTTTGAGTGAAGGCATTATAGGTCATTGTTTTTGAGAGTGAAACTGTAAACTTACTTTTATCTTCAATCAAGCTCAAAGTCTGGTTTAGCGCGCCAAGCAGTTTTTCTTTAGTGATTGGTTTGAGCAGATATTTGACCAACTGTAGCTCAACAGCCTGCATCAAATAATCCGTTTCTGTATGCGCCGTAGCCACAATAATCTGTGTCTCATGATCTTCAGCTCTAATATAGCGCGCCATGTCGATGCCATTTAACTTGGGCATAGAGATATCGGTGATAATAATATCTGGCTTCTCATCTTGCCAGATGGTAATGGCTTCTTTACCATTGCTGGCTTCATAAACCTCTTTACACAAGCGCTTTAGAAATTCCACTGCATTACGGCGAACATCTTCTTCATCTTCAACGTAAAGAATAGTGAGGTTTTTAAGAATCTCTTTATTGATAATTTGGCTCACAGGTGACGTACTTTAACTTGAGAATTTAGTAACCAACCAATAAGCACCATAAGTGCAATGGTCAAATAAGCACTTGGTACTGCATGTAGAAATACTAGATAGGTAACCCAAAGCAATATTCCGCCCATTGGTGTAGGAACACCCGTAAAATACTTATCTACTTCCCCTGCATCTGCGTGAATGTTAAAGTGTATCAGACGACGAAGTCCTGAGATAACGTAATAGATAGAAGCAATTGCCGCGAGTACAAGGGGTAAACCTTCTAAACTAACAGAGTAAACTGCTTGAAATATTAAAAATACAGGGACTAAAACAAATGATAAAAAGTCAGCAAAAGAGTCAAGTTGAATACCAAACTCATTAGAGAGTTTGTATTTACGCGCTACCTTTCCATCAAAAATATCAAAAGCCCCACCAATCCACGCTAAAATAATGGCAAGAAAAAAGTTATTTTGCGTAATAAAATACGTGGCCATTAAACCTGCAGTGATGTTTGCCATCGTGATTAAATTGGCTAAGTTAAAATGTGATGAGGGAAGAAATAGAAAGTTCATAATTCTCTTTTTCGAAATTATATCAAATTTACTCTGTAATTATGTGCAATATTTAGCCACTTCTTTAAAACGATAATAATTATCAATACTAAGCTTTTCTTTATTTTTTCTACCCTATACTTTCATAGAATTAAAATATTTTAGATTAAAGTAGAAATTATGAATTTAAGTCAATGTGAAAAAGAGTGCGAAGTAAAAGTCATAAAACTCCATGCCAAAGGTGCGTTAAAAGACAGACTTATCTCATTTGGTTTGATGAAAGGTGCAGACATTAAAGTCTTAGCCCATGCACCAGCTAAAAGCACCATAGAAATTATCATAGCACGTACAAGATTGGCACTCCGTCGTGAAGAAGCTGAACTAATCGAGGTAGCAAAATGACTGAAGACTGCGTAGCCTGCCCTGTCATGGCAAACCATATTAGAGTAGCCCTTGTCGGTCAACCTAATGTTGGAAAATCAATGTTAATTAACTCTGTGAGTAATGCACACTTACATGTAGGGAATTTTTCAGGCGTTACCGTTGATAAAACGGAGGTGCTTTTTGACTATGAAGATTATCACTTCACCGTTGTTGATTTACCTGGATCATATGCGCTCAATGACTACTCTATTGAAGAGAAAGTCACTAGCACCTTTCTCTTTAATGGGGACTTCGATATTATCGTTAATGTAGTGGACTCGACTAATTTAGAAAAAAATATGCAACTCACTGCTGAACTTATGAGTATGAATAAAAAAATGGTTATGGCACTTAACATGAGTGATGAAGCTGAGAAAGAAGGTATCGATATTGATGAAGCCTATCTTTCAAAACTTTTAGGCATCAACTGTACAAAAGTCTCTGCAGTAACCAGACTCGGTATTGATGAGCTTATTAAAAGTGTTATTTCTACTTTTGAACAGGATAAGACATCAGGTAAACTGGTCTTCTCTGAGGCTATTGAAGAAGAGATTGATAATGTTGTATCTCTTTTAAATACACACAAATATCAAGCGCCAAACAGTTATAGAAATGTGGCTATTAATATTCTAAAAGACAACAAACGTACCTATGAACGTATGATTGCTAACCCTATATGGACTGAGGTGCAACCTGTTTTATTAGAAGCAAAACGTCATATCGAACTTCACCATGATACAGACGATGTTAAAGAAGCCTTTGCCGAAGAGTACGCTTCATTTAACCGCGGTGTGGTTGCAGAAATCTTAAATGACACCCCATTAAGTGAAAAACGCACCATGACAGAAAAAATTGATTCTATTTTAATAAATCAATATTTTGGTATCCCAATTTTTCTCTTTTTTATGTGGTCACTATTTCAACTCACCTTTGAACTCGGCGCCATTCCTATGGACATGATTGATGGATTTTTTGGCTGGCTGGGTGACGTTGTTGGTGCGACTATCAGTAATGACGACATTCGTTCACTCATTGTAGATGGACTCATCGGTGGTGTGGGAGCTGTTGTCCTTTTTGTTCCAAATATTATTATACTGTTTATCGGAATTGCTCTTTTAGAAAGCACGGGTTATATGTCACGTGTTGCCTTTTTATTGGATGGATTTTTTCATAAATTTGGACTTCATGGTCAATCATTTATCCCTCTTGTTACTGGTTTTGGATGTTCAATACCAGCGTATATGAGTGCGCGTATTCTTAAAAATGACAGAGACAGATTATTAACGCTATTTATTATTGGTTTTATGAGTTGTGGAGCGCGCTTGCCTGTGTATGTTCTTTTTGCTGGGGCATTTTTCAGTGAAGAGATGGCAGGAAATATACTCTTTCTTATTTATATATCTGGAGCGATTATCGGTCTATTTGCTGCCAAACTTCTTAAACTTACCGCTTTTAAAGGAGAAGATGAGCCTTTTGTTATGGAGATGCCAAAATACCGTCTTCCATCACTAAAACTTGTCTGGCATACCGTTAGTAACAAAACATGGATGTACCTTAAAAAAGCGGGTACCTTTATAGCCGCAGCCGCAATGCTGGTCTGGTTTATGAGTAATTATCCTAAAAATCTAGAGCTGAACAGCCAGTTTGAATCAAAAATCAGCGCGCTCAGTAGTCAAAAAGAGATCACTTTAGTAGAAAATAAATGGGCAGAACAACGACTAGAGCAGAGTTATTTAGGAGAAGTTGGTAAATTTATTGCGCCGGTTTTTGAGCCAATCGGTTTGGATTGGAAAATGTCTGTTTCTATATTAACAGGTCTTGCAGCAAAAGAAGTTGTCGTTTCAACCTTGGGTGTTCTCTACTCTTTAGGTGACGCAGTAGATGAAGAGAGTAGTTCCCTTAAAGCCCTGCTCGCATCACAAATCTCTTTTGCCTCAGCCATGGCATTTATTGTTATTATTATGATTTATCTACCATGTCTCGCTGCTTCTATCGTCTTTACACGTGAAGCAGGACATATCAAATACTTTTTCTACCTTTTAGGCTTTACCAGTATCGCTGCATACATACTTGCCTTTATCACATATCAAGTAGCCCTACTTTTTTAAAGTAAGGACTTGCATACTATTTAATCATCTTCTTCACCCTATTTAAAAAATTATCCTCTATACTTCTATAATTACTTTACTATAACAAGGAAAATTATGGAAAATTTTGCAGATGTACAATATATTTTAACAAGCTTTTTAATGCTCATGATGGGCGCACTCGTCATGTGGATGGCCGCAGGTTTTGCCATGTTAGAAGCAGGCTTAACCCGTTCAAAAAATAATGTTGTCATCTTGATCAAAAATATTGCCCTCTACTCTATCTCTGTTATTATGTTCTATTTTATAGGTTATAACTTGATGTATGGTGGTGATGGTGCTTTTATGGGGGACATTGCTTTTAGTCTTAGTGGTATTCATTATGATGATCACTCCGTGATGGCGGACTTCTTTTTTCAAGTCGTTTTTGTCGCCACTGCCTCTTCTGTTATCTCTGGCGTGGTTGCGGAACGTATGCGACTTTGGCCTTTTCTTATTTTTGTTGTTTTTCTCTCTTCTATTATTTATCCCATTCAAGGCCACTGGTCTTGGGGTGGGTCTAATCTCGGTGGTTGGATACATGGTTTTTCTGATTTTGCAGGTTCTACTGTAGTGCACTCAGTTGGAGGCTGGGCAGCATTAGCTGGTGTTTTAGTATTAGGAGCGCGCAAGGGCAAATATGGAAAGAATGGTGAAGTTCGCCCGATTATGGGTTCTTCACTTCCCTTAGCTACCCTAGGAACATTTATTCTTTGGTTTGGATGGTTTGGATTTAATGGTGGCTCAGTCTTAGCCATGGGAAGTCGTTCAGACATAGATTCTATCGCCCTTGTCTTTGCAGACACCAACATGGCAGCCGCCGTTGGTGCAATGACAGCAGCCATACTCACCCAACTCATCTATCATAAAGTAGATCTTACCATGGTTCTAAATGGTGCACTTGGTGGTTTGGTCGCAGTTACTGCAGGACCTGACTTGGGTATGTTTGCGGCTACTATTGATGGTTTGGTTGCTGGTATCTTGGTTGTTTTTGCTATTCCACTATTTGATAAGTTACGTATTGATGATCCAGTTGGTGCACTCTCTGTTCACCTGGTTAATGGTATTTGGGGAACTATAGCTGTTGCCATTTGGAATCCGGAAGTCACCTTCTTGGTACAGATAAAAGGAATTGTAACCATTGGACTTTTTACTTTTCTTAGCTCATTAACACTGTGGTACCTTCTAAAAATCCTTATCGGTATTCGTGTCAGTGAAGAAGAGGAGTATGATGGAGAAGATTTACATGAAACTGGGCTTGAGGCCTATCCTGAGTTTGCCAAACATCTAAAATAATTATACACCTTTTTTATTATCCTGCTTATTTTTTAAGCAGGAATCTGCCCACTTCCTCTTTTTTATTCATTATACTTTCAACAATTACTAAAAGGATTCTTATGAAGAAATGGTTTATAACTTTACTATTAACATTACCAACATTCGCATTTGCAGCAGATGCGCTTGATACAGGTGATACAGCGTGGATGATGATGTCTACAGCACTGGTTTTACTAATGACACCAGCAGGATTGGCACTATTTTATGGTGGTATGACAAGATCTAAAAATGTTCTTAACACTTACGCAATGGTATTTGGCGCCTTTGCAGTTGGATTTTTAGTTTGGATCATCGCAGGTTACTCAATTGCGTTTGGAACGGCAGATGGTTCAATGAACAAGGTAATTGGTGGATTTAATCACCTAATGCTTAGCGGAATTAAATGGACTGATTTGAGTTCTATGGGTGCATTTCCTGACTTTATCTTTGTTGTTTTTCAAGGTACTTTTGCAGCAATCACTGTTGCTATCGCATCAGGATCAGTAATTGAGCGTATCAAATTCTCAACATGGTTGGTCTTTGTAGCTATCTGGGTTCTTGTTGTTTATGCGCCTATTGTTCATCTTGTTTGGGGTGGTGGTTTCTTATTTGACGCAGGTGCTCTTGACTTTGCTGGTGGTACAGTAGTTCATATGAATGGTGGTTTAGCTGGTTTAGTTCTTGCTCTTTTAGTGGGCAAGCGCGCTGGATACGGTAAAACTGCTATCAAACCTGCATCAGTAATGTTAACTGCTCTTGGTGCTTCTATCCTTTGGTTTGGTTGGTATGGCTTTAATGGTGGATCGGCATTTGGTGCCAACGCTATTGCTGGTTTAGCATTTTTAACAACGACGATTGCTACATCAGTAGGTGCGATTACTTGGATGGCAGCTGAATGGTTTGTGTATAAAAAACCTACGCTTCTTGGTTTGGCATCTGGTGCAGTAGCTGGTCTGGTAGCGATTACTCCAGCCGCTGGCTTTGTAGATGTAACTGGTGCCTTTATTCTTGGTATTGCAGGTTCATTATTTGCTTTCTGGGGTGTTACAGTTCTTAAAAAGAAATTGGGTTATGATGACTCACTTGACGCTTTTGGTATCCACTTCTTAGCAGGTCTATTTGGCGCACTGGCAACAGCATTTTTAGCAGTCAAAGACAACGACCTTCTATGGGATGGTCCTCTTAAAGAGAGCGGTGATAGAATGGGACAATTTATCGTTCAACTTGAGTCAGTAGTCGTTGTTGGAGTATTTACAGCTGTTGGAACCGTGGTTGTTTACTTTATTGCTAAAGCACTCACTGGTGGTGGACGTGTTGATGAAGAGCAAGAAGCTATGGGTCTTGACGAATCAGTTCACGGTGAAAAATACATGAACTCTTAAGAGTTTGTGTAGACAAAGTTTATTTAGAATATAATTACGAAATTAAAAACTACTATAGGGAGTTTATACATGAAAAAAATTGAAGCGGTTATCAAACCATTTAAATTAGAAGACGTCAAAGAAGCATTGGCTGAGATGGGTATTACTGGTATGACAGTAAGCGAAGTTAAAGGTTATGGTCGTCAAAAAGGACACTCAGAGCTTTATCGTGGAGCAGAATATGTGGTAGACTTTTTACCAAAAATCAAGATGGAGATGGTTGTTGATGGTGAGCAAGTTGACCAAGTCGTTAACACTATCGTAGAAGCAGCGCGCACTGGTAAAATCGGTGATGGTAAAATCTTCGTAACAGACATCGAAAAAATCGTACGTATCCGTACGGGTGAAACAGACGAAGAAGCTATCTAAGTCCACTCACCTAAAACCTTCTAGCGCACTCGCGCTGGGAATATATATTCTTCATACATATTAAATTCTTACTCACCTTATTTTTCTTGTTATAATGCAAAGATTAATAATAAATAAATTGCTATTTAAAACATTCAAAGGAAGTGGCATATGATATTGGAAAACAAGTTAAATATTATCCATCAAGTTGAGTTAGCAAGAGCCGAAGAGAAAATAAGTAAGCAAAAAGCCAAACAACTTTTTGACTCAAGCGATATAAATAAAGTAGAGCTTGGTACATTTTTTGGTCTTAGTTTTATACACACTTATCTCTTTGAAGATATTTATCATTTTGCAGGAAAAATCCGTGAGGTCAATATTTCAAAGGGTGACTTTAGGTTTGCCCCTGTCATGTATCTCAAACAATCCCTTCAACATATAGATAACATGCCACAAAGTAATTTTGATGAGATTATTGAAAAGTATTGATGTGAGCTACTACTATGAAGGCTATAGTGAATTTAAGACTGCAGAACTATAAAACCCACTAAAAGGAATATAATCATAAAAACTCAAAATGATCTTTATTTAAATAAAGCGATAAATCACATCATTGAAAATTTCACTGAGCCCCCAAATTTAGATGAAGTTGCCAATATCTCCTCTTTTTCAAAATTTCATTTTCATAGAATTTTTAAGCAGTTCACTGGTGAGACACTCAACCGATTTACAAAAAGAATCAGACTTGAAAAAGCTGCTTTTATTTTGCTCTTTGATAAAGATAGAACAATTACAGACATTGCTCTCAGCTGTGGTTTTTCAAACTCTCAAAACTTTGCTACTGCATTTAAACAGCACTTTCTTATAACTCCTAAAGCCTACAAAGAGAACAAAGGATGTCAAGGTGTTATGATACATGACCCTCAAGAAATTGCAAAATATGATATTCAACTTATTTATATAGACAGTTTTCAAATAGCCTATGAGAGAGACTTTGGTCCCTACTCTAATGCAAACTTTATTACTCAACGAAAAAAGATACTCTCCAATCACCCTGATAAAAAATATATCGGTATATTTTGGGATGACCCTACTATTACACTCTCTAAAAGTTGTAGATATGACTACGGATACGTTATTGATAACGATAAAGTAGAAACTGAGATGGCCATACAAACAGTAGAAGCAAATAGATATGTCATACTCACGCTAGATATCGATAACCTAGAAACTTTTGATAGTGTGAAGACCTGGGATTATCTTTATACCAACTGGCTCCTTCGTCATGGTTACATACCAGATACTCTCTTCTCTTTTGAAACAATAAGCGCCAATAAAATTCAATTTTTTATTCCTATTAAGAAAATATAGCAAGATTACAAACATATCTCTTTTCCTATTTATTTATAATACAAATTATCATAAATAAAAAGGAAGCACAATGTCAACAAGCACCAACAACACCTTAACAATAGATGATATGACCGCTCAAAACTATCAAAGCTTAAGTGCCCAAGAGATAAAAGATATCTTTAGTGAAACGACAACAACAGCCAGATACTTCTATAACAACACCTGGTACATGGCAGCGACGAACTCTTTTCAAGATGGAAGAATTGAAGGACAAAATAATGTTGGGTCTTATAATGAAGGAAGATGGAGTGTTGATGAAGAGAAACACACCCTTAGTTTAGAGTGGGATGGTTATTGGGAAGACTGGACAGCTCGTGGGTATAAGGTAGATAATGAATTTATGTTCTTTAATACCAACAATGGAAAGTGGAGAATAACACTTATCTTTGTAGAAAAAGGGATTTTATCCACCGATCTATAACACTCCAATTTATGCATGATAAAACTTTAAAATTTAACAAGGAAAAATTATGAAAATGAAAAACTTACTTACCGTGGCAACGGCATCACTTATCTTAACTGCTTGTGGCGCTGAGAACACACCAAACGTTGCTAAAAATAGCATTACAATTCCAGAATCCATTACCATTAACGGAATGGCTCAAAATCCAGAAGGGATAGAATTTGATAAAAATGATAATACCTTTCTACTCTCTTCACTTAATGCAGCACCTATTATTAAAGTAAGTCTTGATGGCACATTCAAAACATTTAGTAGTGGAGAACCTTTTCCCTTATCTACAGCAGGACTTCAAATCGACCATAAACGCAACAGACTTTTAGTGGCAGGTTTTAACGGTACAGAATTAATGGACAATGATCCAGCGACTAAAGGGACTGCATTTTTAAGAGTGTACAATCTAACAACTGGAATTCTTGAAAAAAGTATTAATTTATCTCATTTAGTACCTGATGCGGGTGCTTATTTTGCCAATGATATTGCGATTGATAAAGAGGGTAATGCCTATATTTCTGATTGGTATGCAAGAGTTATCTATAAAGTAGACGTAGATGGGAAAGCAACTGTATTTTGGAGTAATAAAACAGGAATTCCGAGTGGACCTAATGGACTAGATTTTCATTCAGATGGTTATCTATTGGTGTCCATACTCAATGTAGATGCTAAAGGACTTTATGCAGATTATGCTTTGATTAAAATTCCTGTAGCTGAACCTAGTGCAGCTCAAGTTGTAAAAATTACAAATGCTGGTTTTACAGGATTTGATGGAATGCTTATTAATGACAAAGGGAACATTGTTGGTGTAACAAACAGCGGTAAAGCACCTGGTGGAAATATGTTTATTGAATTATCTGGAAATGAAGGATGGACATCAGCTGAAGTTGTACATGCAAAAGTCATCAATGCCAGTACAACAGTTGCTCTCACTCCAGAGAATAAAAACTTTGTAATCAATCAGGATTTTACAAATCCAATGAAGACATCTTGGACCATTGAACAAATAAAGTTTTAGTTTATAGTGCACACATCTAAATATTAGGGATTTAGCTAAGCATCATTAGATAATTATATTAAACTGAAGTTAAGAATAAGTTTGTTATTGTTTTATTATATTAAATAAAAAGCTAAATCTATTGTGAAGTAGAGACAGAAAGCTTCAGATCTGAATATTCAGATGGCTGGGTTACATATTTATTTTCTCACCTCCTTTATGTCTGGTTTTAGCACCAAAGGACATATCATGACAAAAATAATTCTAGTTCTCTCCCTAATGTTTACGAGTATTCTCGCTTCAGATGCAAAAAGTGTACGATATATGGAAAGTGTTAAAGATGTAGTTATTGCAACACAAAAGACACGCGGGGGAACGTATAATTTTTTAAACGGAAATGAGTTTGCACAATTTGGTGTATATGAACAACGTTCCAAATTAAAAACTGCCTTTAAATCACTTAATAAACAATTTAAAGTTGTAGGTTCAGAGCTTGATACAGAGTTCGATACACTCTACAAACAGATGAAAAGTTTAAATAAACTCTCTTTTGAACTTGACCCCCTCACCTCATTTAAGGCCTACAGCAGTCTTGTCAAGAAAATGATAAGCCTGAGTGAAAAAGTACAAGATAAACTCTACTCAGATTCCAGTAAATTAGAACAAAAAGTCAGTCTGGTTATGTCCAGTGATATATTAAAATTGACTGAAGGTCTTGGTAAACTACGTGGGCTAGGCTCTGGAATTGCTGCACGTACTGAGTGTGAAGATGAAGAGGTAGACTACATGTTAGCCTACATTGAAGAGATAGACAAAAGTATGAATACCTTTATCAATTCCATGGTTGCATTAAATAAAAATTATGGTGCTCGCTATCCATCTGGCTTAAATGACAAACTCAGCAAATACAAAAAAGACGTCAACTATTATATTGTTTTTGCAAAAGATAAATTGATTGAAAAAGATGATATTAAAATCGATTCAAACGCATACTTTAATAGAGGGACTGATTTAATCTCTGGTGCCTTAGAGTTCTATAATATGAATGCTAAAATCTTAAAAGATTAAGGTGGATATGATGAAAACAATATTAATTATTGTACTGTTTTTTTTGACATCACTCAGTGCAGAAATAGTAAAAAAATACTATTCAAGTGGTGAACTTAAATCTAACAGCAATATTGAAGATGGGAAACGAGAAGGTCTTAGTGAAGGCTTTTACAAAGATGGAAAAATTAAATATATAAGTTACTATAAAAATAATCTTCGTCAGGGTCTCACTAAAAGTTATTACCAAGACAGTACATTAAAGGCTGAACAAAACTATATCAATGGTCTACTCAATGGGCTCAGCAAAAAGTACTATAAAAATGGTGTTTTAAAAGCAAAGCTAACATTTAAAGATGATCTTCCCCTAAGTGCTTATAGCTTTGACAAAGATGGAAAAGAGATAAAATGAAAATCATAATAATATGGATGACACTAATACTTTCACTTACTGCTGTTGAAATAGATAAAAAAGTAGATTATCTAAATAATGTAAAAGAACTCATCATACTGACACAAGTAATGAGAGGGGATACCAATGTTAAATATAAGGCCGAAGAGTTTAATAGCTCTCTTATTGATTCAGACAGACAAAAAGTTGCAAAATCTTTAACACAACTTCATGAAAAATTCACAAGTGTTGAAGCGTCTACAAATAGAGAATTTGTCAAAATCAATCAATATATGAAAAGCTTAAACCTTGTTGCCTCTGAATTAGATTCAATGATAACATTTAAAGCCAACTCCCTACTGATTAAAGAGATGCTGCGTGTCGCTTCTGCGGTACAGTCTCAGTTTTTTAAAGACGCACTCCCACTTTCAAAAAGTGCCAGTTCTCTTATGATTAACAAAATCTTACCACTGAGTGAAGACATAGGTCAATTACGTGGTTTAAGTGCTGGCGCAAGTTCATGTAGGCACTGTTTAAGTGATGAAGATAGAGAATATATCAAAGATCTATTGGCCCAAAGTTATGATGATTTAGATGAATTCATTATCTTAATGAAGCATCAAAA
>JADGDM010000062.1 GCA_016744905.1 Sulfurimonadaceae bacterium
GTATTTTCATTTTTTATCCTTATATGTTGAGTAGTATAACAGTGTCTGAGGTAAAAATAAAGTGTATAATCTTGGAAAAGTATACAATTTAATGGATTGGAGATAAATGTGTTAAGAGAAGATAATATTTTAAATGTTGAAGAAGCTATCAATATCTATAAACATCTACTCAAACCAAATCCAAATTTTGGAACAGATGTTCATCATCAGGATTTTATTTCTGAGGGGATTATATTGATTGAAGATGCCTCAACAAAATCAAAAGGACGTCCAATAAGATTTGATTGTTACGCCCTTATACTTAGACTTTCTGGTGAGTCAACACGCTATGTAAACCAACATAGCTATGAGATTAAAGCCCACAGTATTCAACTGATTAATCCTCGCTCTTTGTTGAGTTTTGAGGATATCTCTGAGCGCGCTCGCTCTTTTGTCTTGCTCTTTGATCGAGCATTTATTGAAGAAGGGAACTTGGAGTCTGGCGCGCTAGAGGAGATTGTCTCCTTTCATAAAAAAAGAGAAGATAATATCCAATTAGATGGAATACGCTATTCTCAAATACTTTCTATCTATGAGCAGATAAATTCAGAGTTTAGGCTCAAAGAGTCTGGGTATTTGAAGCTTTTAAAAAGTTACATCAATCAACTGCTTTATCTTTTAAAAAGAGAGAAAGAGCGTTTGAATCTAGAAAAGTATGGCAGTAGGGGTGAGCAACTTTGTGCCGAGTATCTCTCCCTCATTGAGTTGCACTTTAGTGAGAAAAAAAAGGTTTACGAATATGCGGTGATGATGGGTATCTCATCTAATCATCTGAGTGAAGTGATTCAAGAGAGTCTCGGTGAAACAGCACTTTTTTATATTCACCAACGTCTTTATAAAGAGATGGAGTATCTTCTTCTTAATAGCGCGCTGAGTATTAAAATAATAAGTGATCAACTGAATTTTAAAAACACCTCCTCTTTTGGACGTTTTTTTAAGCAGATGAGTGGGGTCTCTCCTGGGATGTATAGAAAGAGAGAGCAAGCTTTTTAGCCCATACACTTCTGACAAATACCTTTGATAAGGATATCATGGACGGTATGATTTTTAATTTTTAGATTAATACTCTCTTCTAAACACTCGATGCTGTTACACTCTTTACAGATAAAGTGCGCATGTGGTGTCCCTGTGATCTCATAGTAGCGTTTTTTGTCATTGGACTCAAAACTATGAAGGATAGACTCAGTTTCAAATTTCGAGATATTTCTATAAAAGGTGGCCTTATCCATAGAAATACTCTCTTTGATATCATCATAGGAGAGAGGTTTTTGGCTGTCTATAAAAAGTTCTAAAATCTCTTTACGCGCTGCTGTTAATTTTAACTTTTTTTCTTGAATGATGGTTTCAATTTGCATAGGGTCATTTTATCTTTATGATACTTTATTTAGGCTTTTATAAATGCAACTAAGTCGCAATTAAGATTTAGCAAGTAATATATCATCAATAAATGCAACTGAGTCGCAAAAAAATCTAAGGAGTTAAGATATGAGTAAAATAGAAATATCAAACAGTGCTACTTTACCAACACGTTATGGTGATTTTATAATAAAATCATATAAAGATGGATGCCAAGAACATCTCGCAGTTATGAGTAGAAATTTTTCAGAACTTGAAACACCCTTTGTACGTATTCACTCTGAATGTTTAACGGGTGATGCCTTGGGCAGCTTAAAGTGTGACTGTGGAAATCAACTCTCTGTGGCCTTAGAACTTATTGACAAAGAGGGTGGATTGGTGATCTATCATCGTCAAGAGGGTCGAAATATTGGACTGCTCAATAAGATCAATGCTTATCAGTTACAAGATGAGGGATTAGATACCATTGATGCAAATTTGGCACTGGGCTTTAAAGAAGATGAGCGTAATTACCGTGTGGTAGAGGCTATTTTTCAAGACTTAAAGGTTAAACGTGTTAAGTTGATTACCAACAACCCGAAAAAAATTACTTATGTAAAAGGATTATCCGTGGATATAGAAGAAGTTGTCCCTTCCATTACTGCCATCAATAAGCACAATAGAAGCTATTTAGAAGTTAAAAAAGAGGCCATGGGACACTATCTTTAATGCCTTTAATGAAAATATTTTTGTGGCTCAGTGTCACGTTTAATTTGGCTTATGGATGTGCGACTTGTCAACTTATGATCCCTTCTGTTGAGTTAAATGTAAGTGTTCAGACACAAAAACGACAACTCAATAAAATTGACTTTGTATGGAACTTTTCTGATCTTTATACACAGACCATAGAAGCGCAGTATGACAAAAATAGAGATGATATACTGGATGAAGAAGAGCTTGGTGATATCTTGCAAGCGATGTTGGATTACATAAAACCTAGAGATATGTTGTCTGTCATTAAGTACAGTGAGCATAATAGTACCGAACCCTTACAGTTACATCCAAATTATCATAATTTTGAAGTAAAAATTATGAATAATCTTTTGGTATTTACCTATGAGGGTCTGTTGAAGCAAAATATTGAGAATAAGGGAACTCTTTTACTGGCTTTTGAAGATGAAGAGGCTTTTTTTGCGTTTATTGTGACAGACTTAGAAGTGCGCTCAGATGAATTTGATGTTGTTGAAAACCTTTACCTTTTTACGGCTGGAATAGAGTTTCAGAAAAAGGCTATCCCTGCCAAGAATGTTCCGACTCAAGAGCCTATTGTCAGTGTTCAAAAGCAGGTGATGACAGAAGAGAGTACAAAATCCACACTGCAAGAGGGCTTTTTAAAACAGAGTATGGAAAAAATAAAGCTGCTTTTTTCTACTATAAAAGATGAAAAAAACCCAACAACCTATCTTTTATTACTCTTTTTTGCGTATCTTTATGGAGTGATACACGCGCTTGGTCCAGGACATGGAAAGACACTGGTTGCCAGCTATTTTCTCTCTCATGACAGATCCTATTTTAAAGCTTTTTTAATCTCACTGGCCATTGGTGTGGTACACACTTTTTCAGCCTTTACTTTAACACTGGTCATCTACTTTTTAGTCAACACTTTTTTAGCACAGTTTTTAGACGATACCGTATTTTTTACAACAAAAATATCAGCGCTCATCATTATCTTTATTGCCCTTCATCTCATTAATAAAAAATATCGTTTTTATAAAGAGATGAAAAGAAAAGTACAGGCTCCAAAGTTTGCTTTTAGTGCCTCACCTATGCACGCCTCATCTTGTGGCTGTGGTTCGTGTAAGATTGATAAAGACTCTACAGATATCGCACTGATTATCTCAGCGGGAATTATCCCCTGTCCAGGGACAACAACACTCTTTATCTTTGCAATCTCTATGGGGCTTTACTACGCAGGGTTTATCTCCGCTTTAGTGATGAGTTTAGGTATGAGCAGTGTCATCTTTGTCTCCGCACTACTAAGCACACTGTTACGCAATAAAGTACTTAAATCAAGTGAAAAATTAAAACAGTATTTGGAATATATAAGTCTGCTTTTTATTCTTGTCTTAGGTGGGTTTTTACTACTGTCTTAGAGTGCTTTGTCATTAAGTGCACACTTTTGAAGAGTATAATGGCCTTATGAAAAATACAATTTTAAAAAAATTAAAAAGTGTGGGTGAATCTTTACCTACAATTCCTACAGGTTCAAAACATATCAAAATTGCCATTACCGGTCTGAGTCGTAGTGGTAAAACTGTTTTTATAAGTTCTCTTATAGATCAACTGCTGCACCAAAATCGGCTCCTCTCTTTGAGTGTACAAAAAAGTGCTTTTAAAGCCAGTATCAAAGCACCCCTGCATAATGCACAACGTTTTGATTATTACTCTTTGATTGAAGTCATGAAACGTGAACATAAATGGCCTAGGGGAACCGACAGTATTACCCATACAGTTTTAGAGTTTGAGAGTAAAAGTCGTTTTGCTTTTATGAACAACAAGACCTTTAGTATTGAACTGATTGATTATCCGGGGGAGTGGCTTTTAGACTTGAGCCTTTTAGAACTTGAGTATGAACAGTGGAGCGTACAATCTCTTCAATGGCTAATGTCTCTAGATGATGAGGAAGCAGATACGTATTTAGAAAGTGTAGACTCTTTAGACTCCCGAAGTAAGGGAATGGAGTTAGAGTTGATGCTTCACACGCAATATAAAAATCTTCTAAGTAATTTAAAAACAAGACATTACTCTCGTATTACGCCGGGAAGATTTATTATGCCCTCCGATTTGGCCAATGATCCGATACTGCATTTTGCCCCTATAAAGAAGAGTGATTCTGCACTACATGAGGTGTATAAGATGCGTTATGAGGCATATGTAAAAGAGGTGGTGAAAGATATCCATCTGGAGCATTTTAGAGGCTTTGAGAGGCAAGTTGTCTTAGTAGACGTAATCGAAGCTCTCCAAAGTGGTTATGGCTGTTACAGCGATATGAGAGCAGGTTTGAGTGATATGTTAAAACTTTACAATCACAAAAATAAGAATTTTATCTCTCAGTGGTTAAGTCCTTCTATTAAAAATGTTCTTTTTGTTGCCACAAAAGCGGATCAGGTAAGTGCCTCACAGCATGCGAACTTTTCTCTTCTACTCGAAGAGATGGTGGGTGTGCTACGTCATGAATTGGATATCTCACATATCAAAACCGATACCCAGTTGGTCAGCGCGCTGAAGTCTACGGTGAGTATTGAAAAGAAACATGAGGGGATGAAACTCTCTTTTGTACGAGGCATATTGAGTGAAGATGGAAAGCTTCATGATCTCTATCCTGGTGAAATGCCTTCTCATTTTCCAAATAAAAACAGTTGGGATACAGAGGCGTATGCGTATAAAGGTTTTTTACCACCACGTAGAGAGTACAGCGCAGATGAAGCCCTAGAACATATTAATATGGACAAGGTTATTGAAAAATTGATAGGAGACCTGTTATGAGTATTAAACCCTTTAGTCAAGAAGTTAAAAGTGATGTAAAAACTGTTTCTGAGATAAAACCTTTTGTTGAGCGTGCTGTTGGTGGAGAAGAGATCAAGGTTGAAACCGTTCCTACTGAAAATAGAAGAGCAGAAGAGGAGCAGGTCTTTAGCCTGATACGTTTTTTTGGTAGTTTTAATGGATTTATTTCGGCGAGTGTCTTCTTTTTATTTATTGTATTGGTGGTTGATAGTGTTGAAATATTTTCTGAGTTTTCACAAGCAAGTGCCCCGATGTCAATTTTATATTTACTGGGTGTGACTGTTTTACTTACCTCTTTAACACTCTTAAGTCTACAAAGTATACGTCAGATTCGACTTTTAAAGTCTGTCACAAAGATACAAAAGTTTTATAAAGCGCAATCAATAAATCCCTCAAAAGAGTTGGTTCCAAAAACCTTAAAACTGTTAGATGGATATAAAAAGTTAGATGATGAAGTACTGTCTCAGCGCGCTGATATCTTAGTTGAGCGTATCAGTTCAACACATGCGTATAGTGAACTTTATGAAGAGTTGGACAAAGAAGTTTTACTTGTTTTAGATACGAAAGCAGGAAAGAAAATTAAAGAAGCTTCTTTACAAGCAGCACTTTCAACGGCCATCTCACCACTGGCACTGCTTGACGCAGGAATTATTATCTGGAGAAGTGTACGTCTTAGCGAAGAGATAGCGCAAGTTTATGGCTATAAACCGGGTTATATTGCGACTGCTATTTTACTTAAACGTGCGGCATTTAATGTCTTTTTTGCCTCAGGTACGGAGTTGGCAGTAGAGTACATTAATGAAGCAGGGGAGAGTACACTTCTTTCAAAGGTGTCACTCTCTGCTTCACAAGGATTAACCAATGGAGTATTGATGGCGCGCTTGGGTTATGGACTTATGCAAGCTTGCCGTCCACTGCCATATACATCTAAACGTGAAAGCTTTATGAAAAGTATGTTGAGCGCACTTAAGGAGAAGCTAAACAGAGTTTAAATATTTTTATATATAATTCCACCTAATAATAGTAATTTGTCTATTGAAAGTATATTTATGAAAATATTCCTTGTTTTACTCTTCGCATTCTCTTACAGTTTTTCTACTGCATCTCTTTTAGATGTTAAAACTACTGCAAATAACTTAAATGTTAGAAACGGCCCACATTCTCAAGCTCATAAGGTCCGCGCACTCTCTAAAGGGCGTGTTGTTCATGTTTATAGTGAGGCAAATGGCTGGTATAGAATCGGTAAAAATGAGTGGATTTTTGCAAAATATACAGAAAAAGTAGAAAAAACTCCAACCGTAGTAGCTCCAGTAAAACAGCAGAAGTATGAAAAATATGAAAATAATGAGAAATATAATGAGGTGGCTACTGAAAAAGAAGTGTCTCAAAAACTTAATAAGGGTTATATCTCTGATACGATTCAAGTAGACCTTCTCTATGGTTATCAATTAATGACACTTGATGTGACGACAGATATTGAACATATTGATAGTGTTGATTCTAATGGAAATGCTTTACAGTTAGCCAATGGGGGAACCTATACTTTTGATAGTATCAGCTTAGAGTATAAAAAGATAAATATTTCATTTCGTAATTTTACACTCTCTTATGAAAATACGTCTAGTAGTCAAAAAGTTGATGACACCTCAAACTTAGCAGACGATGTTGCTCTAAAGATTCAAGAAATTATTGGTGGATATTTACCCTTAGAGGTACCAAATAACTGGTTGAATCATACCGCAAAAGTTCAATTGATAACTCGAAAAGCAGAGTTTGATGGGAGTTATGAGGTTGATGGTAATCAGAGCAGTTTTAGTATGAATAAAAATAGATATTCTCTAAAAGGGACACATGATTTTGATGCAAGAGGGTTGATGTATTTTTATGGTCGCTTAGATTATGAAAATAGTACATTCCCAATGATTATCTATGCCGCAGATGGGGATGTAAACTTTTTAGATGAAAACTTTAATGCTGCTAAGTATAATCTTGTTGCGGGCGTGGATACTTTTATTGATAATGGATTTTTCTATGGTTATCGTTTTGGATTTGGACTGAGTTATACTGAGCTAAGTGCTCAAGCGGCCAGTGAAGTTGCAAGTACAGGTATTAGCCTAGGCTCACCACTGTCTTATAATTTACAAGTCGCTTTGAAAGCAGGTTACTCAAGAGCTTTTGTTTTTAAATATACGGTTTTTGAACTGGGTGTTTTGTATGATTTAGAGTATTTTAAAGAGTTGAGCAATGATGTTGACAGTGGCAATGGCAATATTACGCTGGTCTATGATAGAGCTGAAATTATGTCTACTCTAAAGATCAATGCACGTCTCTCTTTTTAGAGGTATTGTGTAATATCAACGTCATCTATCTGTGCATCTTTGAGATAAGCTTTGGCGTAGTGAAGATGTAAACCACTGCTCAAAAATAGTTTAAACAGATCTTCATCGAGATGTTGATCTTTGACCATAAAACTGAGTATTTTGATAGATTCAGAGAGTGTTTTGGCTTTTTTATAAGGTCTATCTGAGGCGGTGAGTGCTTCAAATACATCAGCGATGGCCATAATTCTCGCAGGAATAGAGAGTTCGTCTGCTCTCAATTTTCTTGGATAACCTGTGCCTACAAGTGTCTCATGATGGGTTCCTGCGTACTCAGGAATACGTGTCATATTTGATGGAAAAGGGATCTTTTCTAACATCTTAATACTCATGATAACATGCTCATTAATTTTATAACGTTCTTCATCACTGAGTGTTCCCTTTGCTACGCAGAGGTTATAAACTTCACCATAATTATAGAGATGTTCAGGAACCTCTCCTTTAAATCCAGCTTTCTCATACGCCTCATAATCAAAGTGTTCTCTTTTAATAATATGCTGTTTTTTATCGCTAAGTAGTTTTTCTGTTGCCGGAAGTGTAGAAGCATTCACATGATCATAACGAAGACGTTCAACTTCTCCCAGACCTAAGCTATCATCAAAGTGACGCAACCACTCTTGATTGGCAATTTCTTTGACTCTCTCTTGTTTATCAGGACTCATAAACTCACCACCGATATTGGTACTGGCAATAAAATTAAAGTCATCGATTAGTTTTACTTGTTTTTCTTCTAACAGTGTTTTAGCACGGTTTTGGTCGCCATTATTTAGTAAGGTTTGTAGATATTCTATCTGCGTATCGCGCCAGAGTACTTCAAACCTTGTGCGTATCTCATGTATACGATCATTTATAGTCTCTAGTTTGGTTGACTTATCTACTACATACTCTGGTGTGGTAACTTTTCCACAATCATGTAGCCATGCACCAATTTGGAACTCTCTACGTTCATCAGGACTATCCAGCTTAAATGCTTTAAAAGGCGCTTCATTGGAACGGCTCGCCTCCTCTACAAGAAGTTCTGCAATTTCAGGAACGCGTGCACAGTGACCCCCAGTATAAGGAGACTTCGCATCAACGGCTTCTGCAATAAGTTTAACTATAGAATCGAGCATCTCTTCTTGGGATTTTTGATAGCTTTGTATGCTTTTTGACATCGTGACTAAAGAGTCTGATAACTCTATAAACTCGATGATATGACTTTTAATAGGAGAGACAGACTGAAAGTCACGATGTTTGATTTTTTCATTTTCTACAATTAATGCATAAATAGGTCGAACAATTAAGTTGGTTGCTATAAATATAATAGGAATACTAAGTAGAAGTAGCAATAACGCAATACTCAAAGAGTATTCTAAATTATCAATATAGGGCTTCAATAATGGAGCAGACTCAATTTTAATACCTAAAAATAAGTTGGCCTTGCGTAATCTTTTTGTCATTGCAAAATATTCAACATTATTAACTGTGTATTTTATAGTGCTTGGAGTATTCCTTTGAATAGATGCTTGGATTAAAGGTGCATCAATTTTAATCATTTTATTTTTAAGTGTGTCTTGATTAGATGAGGCAATTTTATAGGCACTTTGATTAAATATAAAAACTTCAGAATCATCATTATATTTTTGTGAGGCTAGAAATTTATTTAAATTTTTACTTGTTTGATCAATACCCAGTACCAATTCACTGTTTTGAGATTGTTGTGCATAGGTTACGCCTGATTGATTAAGGTTTGAAAAGAGATAAGGTTCCGTGACAATACTCTCTTTAGTTTTCAAGGCGTCTTTATACCAAGACCGTGAGTGGGGATCAAATTTTTTATCAAAAGAATTTTGTGCAATAAAATAGGACTTTTTATTTAAATAGGTATACTGAGTTTTATTGTTTATACTGGTAATAATCAACCAACGTGCCTCTTTAGAAGCTTTATAGTGTGTATAAAGTTCAGGCGACTCATGCATATTTATCACTTCATAAAAAGCGCCATCTTCATGAGTGAAATAGATAGCATATAGTGAATTTATTTTAAGTATTTGAATCATATCTTGTAGGGCAGAATGTTCATAATTAAAGCTAATTTTTTGATGAAAATTTTCATTGTCAAGGTTTGCTTTTAAAATATTTGTAGGAACATTAGATTGCTCTTTGAGCTCATTAGCAATATTATTGGCGATGAGTTTAAATGTTTTTTCAGTCGCACTCAGGGCAAGTTTGTTGTTAAAATAGTATTGTGAACTTACCAAGGCGCCTGAAACAACAATTGTAAGCAGTATAAATATAGTGAGAATATTGGTTTTAATTGATTGAGGAAAGATAGCAGATCCCTTAAAGTAAAATCATCGTTAAATAATTATACTCTAAAGTGTACTAAAAAGCTAAAGTGTACTTTAAAAAGAGGCTGTCTTGTGCGAGTCCAAATTCTGAACTGTTCTCTCCAAAGTAGAGCATGGCGCCTAGGTCGAAGGTATTGTAATCATTAAGCGCGTAATTTAGACTCGGAGAGATAAAGCGTGAATTTTGTGTGTTAAAACTCTCTATATAGGCAATGCCTCCACTAAGAACTAAGTTAAAGACATAAGAGACGCTGGCACCTAGGTAGAGATTTGAAAAAACCAAATTTGAAGCGATCTCTGAATCATAGTTGATAAATATCTCCCCTTGGCTAAAGGTTTCAGAACTGTAAAATCCTTCAACAGTGAGTGTGATACCATTGATAAAACCATAATCAGCGCCGAGGATACCTTGAAAGAACTCTCTTCTGTCCTCTTGCGCGGTAAGCGTTTTCAAGGTGTTTTCTATGTAGGCACCTTCACTGCGTACTTCGATACCTGTGTCACCTAGGTTGGCTTCAAATTCATAACCGGCCATCAAGGTCTCATTTGATGTTACGAGATTGATGGCAAAGTCACCGTACTCTAAAAAAGCTTTATAGGAGAGCGCATACTTAAAACTGTGATCGGCTTTTTGACTGGCCACCATCATGACATCAGAAGTTTCGTTGATATGTCTGGTGTAATTGACCGCTGCAACACCAAAGACTTCATCTGGCTCTATTGCGTAGGTGTTACGGGGATTAAAAAGATTGGTAGGATTCCAAAAACGTCCCACACCCATGGTGATGTTTTGCAGACCAACAACAAGTCGGTTGTCTACATCTTCATACCCTCCATAGAAACGATAAAGTTTGGCGTAAATTGACCCTTCACCATAATCTTGAAATTCTGTCTGTGTTTGAAAAGGGACATCTGCTTCAGGGAGTTGTACAAATTTGAAAGTAGGGGACTGAATATAATCACGTCCAAGGTAGTTCACTCCATCACCGATGAAAGTAGCAAAAAAGTCACCATTGGTGTAGTCACTACGGAAACGAAAACGGTCGTAATTGTAAAAGTTTCCATCACTGTTGTTGGGATCAAGTGAACCTTGTGAGAGGGTAAAGTTTGTGTTCTCTACACGGTTATCAAACTCTGCTTGTAGCGCGCTGGTACTTAGTAGTAATGCGCTCAAAGTGAGTAGTGATAGGGTTTTAGTCTTCAACTAAGGCCCCATCTTTAAGCTTGATAACACGACGTACATTATCAATGACCAACTCATCATGTGAGGCAAAGACAATACTGATGTCCTCTTTCTCATTTAATGAACGCATCATGTCCATTAATTTTAGAGAGTTTTTAGAGTCCAAATTTGCTGTTGGTTCATCTGCTAAAATGATCTTTGGCTTTGCCGCAACGGCGCGCGCTACCGCAACACGTTGTTGCTGACCACCACTAAGGGTGTTTGGTAGCGATTTTAGTTTTGTATCTATCTCTAAAAAGCTGGCGACTTCTTGAACACGCGCTTTGATCTCACTGTCTGAAAATCCACGAAGTTTCATAATAAAACCGATGTTCTCTTCGACGTTTAAAACAGGCACCAAATTATACGCTTGAAACACAAAACCCATCTCATTAAGACGTAAGCTGGTTCGTGCGTCTTCATTTAGACCCGTTATCTCTGTCTCACCAAGATAAATCTCTCCACTGTCGACACTGTCTAGCGCGCCGATGGCATTAAGCAAGGTGGTTTTTCCACAACCTGAGGGTCCATTAAAAAGGCTAAATTCACCTTTTTTAATCTCTAAGTTGATATCACGCAGAGCGTGAACTTCGCGGCTTTCGCCCTTGTAAAAATATTTGTTAACGTTTTGAATTTTGATCATGTGTCAGCCTTTATAACATCAATAGGATGCATTTTTTTAATTTTTCTTAGAGGTAAAAATACACTTAACAGTGACGCCGTAAAGATGGCGTAAAATGTGTTGGTAAAGTAAGAGAGTTTAATCTCTGCGTAAAGAATGGTCTCATAACCAAAACTTTCCATTGCATCTGCGTAAGCACTCAAATCGAGTCCAACGTTTTCAAGATAATAGAGACCACTAAAGCCAAAGAGTGCGCCAACAAGGTAACCCATAAGGCCAACAAAAAGAGCTTCTAAGATGATCTGTAAACGAATATGGCTGTACTTCATTCCGATACCGCGCATGATTCCAAACTCTCTAATACGATCAAGTATCGAGACGTACATAACACCAAGGATACCGATAAAGACAACAAACATGACGATAACAAAAATCATAGAGTTAAATATCACCATAGAGTCTTCCATCATCTGCATCATAGGGTTGATCTCTAAAAAGTTTTTGACACTTAAGTTTGGATAATCTTTTTTAAGTTTATCTTGAAGTGTGCTCGACTGTGTACGTATCGCAATCTGCGTAGCGATGTTTTTATCAATACCTAAAAACTTATCTAAGCGCACAGCATCAATAAAGATAGCACTGGTATCAAGTTTAACATTGGCTGTTCGGAGAATCCCTCGTATACGTAGAGCAATAGAGTTAATATCACCATTTTTATCTTGGGTAGAAAATACAAGTTTTGAGCCGACTTTGACCTTCAGTGTTTTTGCCAACTCCCCACCGATCAGCGCGCCACGTTTTTTAAAGTCCAGTGTTCCTTTTTTCAAAAAGTCACTAAATTGACCAAACTTCTCTTCGTCTTCTAAGTTAATACCAATGATATTGGCAAAAGAGGACTTGCGCGCAGTGGCACTCAGCCCATCAACACTAAAACGTGTGACAACGGCTTGAACCTCACTGTCTTGTTCTAGTTTTGCTTTGATAGTCTTCGCATCTGTAACATGGTTGGCAATGATTTTGTTAAGACGGTAATCTTTATGATAGATACTGATCTCACCACTGTCACTGCGTAACATTTTATCACTCATATTGTACGCCATACCATCAAAAAGACCTTGAATGGCCAACAACATTGACATACTCACGGCAATCATAATAATGACCAGAAGTGTGCGTGAAAGTCTTAAAAAAGCATTGTTCCATGCGAGTTTTAGGATGAGTTTAAACATGATGCGCCGCCTCTACAGGTTTAAATGAGTTGATAAATGCCATCGGATAGAGAATACTTAATATATTAAGCAGATAAACGACACTGATATTCCAAGTGATGGTGAAGAGATTAAAGCTAAATGGTATCTCATCAGAGATAATTCCATAATCTTTATACATCTCACTCATACCATCAATTACAATAGGGTGAACACTATAATAGTAAGCAATGTACGCACCAATAGGTGTCGCAATCATAATCGCAATACTTGAGAGAATAAATATCTCATAAAATAGTAGCGTTCTAATCTTTTGACGAGAAAGCCCGATACAGCGTAATGTCCCAAACTCTCGGATACGAGAACTGACGTTGATAAAACCAAAAATCATGATAACAAAAAAGATAACCACATAAAAAATAGAGATGGTGATATAGCCAAAGATACTGTCAACTTCCATCGCATCAACCATGGTTTTCATCAATGTTTTCCATGTTAAACTCTCTATCGAGTCATCAATTTTTGCACTGATCTGTGTGTTGATAGTGTCAACATCATTAAGATCATGAACCTTGATGTTGATATATGAGGCTTTATTATGACTCATCATCAACTCATCAAAATAAGCACGCGCTATAAAAGCAGAGGAGGCATCAAAACTAAATGAGCCAGTTCTAAATGTTCCACAAAGTTTGAAAAGATCAGCGGCAAATGAGTTATCACTCGCAGCACCTACAAAGCTGATTTCATCGCCAAGTTTGGCTTCTAGTTTTTTAACCAGATCCACGCCTGCGTAGAGACAGTTTCCTGAAGTAGGGCTAAGGAACTCTCCTTCTACAAGCGCTACTTTAAGTTGAGACATTGAAGGCTCTTTTAAAGGTTCAACACCAGCAACTAAAGAGGCACTTGACTGTGTAGAACTGGAGAGCAGGCCATAGGTTTCATAGCGCGCTGTATAGGTGTCGATACCCTCTATCTTATCAAGTTCTTTTTCTATCTTTTGAACATCCGTGATAAGATATTCATTACCGCCAATATCACGATAATCTTTTTTATAGATCTCAATAGAACCGGTATAGACCTTCAATGCATTTTTAAGCATCGACTCGTGAGAGCCATCCATCATGGACACATAGACAATAAACATCAGTGCCGAGATAAAGGTTAATATCAAGGTCGTAATAGAGCGACCCTTATAAAACAGGATATTTTTTAGAGCGAGATTAAACATTTATACTCCTTATCTTGAAAATCGTTTGAGGGCACTTTTACGAAAGTACTGCTCAGATATCTCTTGATCATATTTTACCTCTTCTAAGATGATCTCAGTCGAGTTCCCTTTTTTATCACTGGGTAAAATTTTCCAAACGGTAGGGCTATAATATTTTCCAAATTTTTTGACCTTATCATAGATAAAGTAACGTACCTCTTCCCCATCTTCATCATAAAAGATATCTTTTTGAGACGTATAGGTATCGGTGTCAATTTGTGAGACAATTTTTCCCCAAACAACAGCGGCATCTTCTTTTGGTATGAGTTCGATGGTCACTACTTTTCCCTCACGTTTGAGAATTTTTGCGTCATAATCATCAACAATAGAGCTCTGTTTTACCACATCATCATTGGTAAAGTCTGAGCCCATCCAGTTTTGAAGCATCATTGATGGGGGAATTTTAATGGTACGTTCTATTTTTGGGATGTATTGCCACATCTGATTGTCTAGACTTAAAAAGGTAATCCCTCTGTCTTTTGGAGGATAGATAGTTTTTACAAAACTTTTTTTTGTCCCCTTTGCCCAACTTTGCATTTTCATGGTACGACTGTGTCCCATTGAAGTAATGGTCATGCTCATCTGCATGTAGACATTTTGCCCACGTTGATTATCATCAATACGTTTCATAATGTCGCTCGCCTCATCGCCAAATGCCAGTGCACTGAGTAGACTTAGGGTTAGGAGTATTCTTTTCATTTTTGCTCTCTTTTTAGTGTAGTGTAAAATTTTATTTCGTAGTCTGTCATAATCTCTTTCATCGTCTGCATCTGTGGAGATTCTAAAAGTTCCATCATTATTGGTGATTTTAAAAAGTCATTAAATGTCTCTTTGCTTTTCCAGTAACTGTGCCCAATAATAGTAGAATTTTCACTGTCTTCTATCAACTCCATCTTCTCCAGCCCCTCGAGTGTTTCAAATATCTCTAAAGAATCGAGGGCAATTTTCCGAAATAGGGGCATCTTATCAGCGGTAGTAGAGTAACTCTCCATGACGACGTAAGACATTATATTTCCTTATGTTTTATGGGTTTAGTTTACATCATAGAACTTTAAGTGCCAATAAAATAAGAATGTTTTTATAGTAAAAAAGTACAATATCATAGTAATAACTTGGAGTGTAGAGATGATTGATATATTAACTGATTTGCTGAAAATGACGAAAGAGTTCTCTGAAACTAGGGAAGATGGGACAACTGAAGAGTTTATAGAGTGGATCTCTTTATCAAAAAAGGTTCAAAAACATAGTAAAAAAGTGAATAACTCTTCGCTTATATATGAACTTATTCAGTCCCAGTTGCTCATTAAAAATGAGACTAAAGAGTTGATTAAAAGTCTAAATCTCAACTCTTTAGATGATTATTATTATCTTAAGAATATTCAAAAAGAGAAGAGTATTGCTAAAAGTATGTTGATTAATAGTTTCAATCATGAGATACCAACTGGTACGGAGATTATTAAACGTCTTTTAAAAGCAGGATTATTAGAAGAACAAAGTGATAAAAATGACAAACGTATAAAATTGGTATCTCTTAGTTCTACTGCTCTGACGCTCATCGGTATCTTAGATCATCAGTTGCAGGCTTTATTTGCACAACGTCTCAGCGCGCTGAGTGAGGATGAAAAAGCTATGTTACTGATGTTGTTGTCTAAAATTTAAGCCTACTCTAGACTAGAATATATTTATACTATTTAGCTTTTTTTCACTAGTATTATAGATTTTGGCCTTGTAAAACTACCAGTTGATACGTTGTGCGCTGGGGACACCCAAGTTTATAGCTTTACCATCACAGACATCTTTTGAATTAAAATCATCTATAGAGACCTGCATCAACTCTGCTATGGGTGAGCCTTTTGTACAAGCTTTTAATTCAAGTAAAATAGGTGCTTTCAACACTTCTTGGACATAGCTGATAGCATAAAGTTGTGCTTCTTTTTGATGTCCACTTTTACAAAGTTCTTTGATCTTTGCTTCTGCCAGTTGGCTTTCAAGTTGTAAAGGCTTAAGTGCACTGTAATCAATTTTAGCCATACATGTCTGCATCTTTTGCATCTGCTGTAACATCTGGTCCATCTCATTGGCAAAAGTGAGTGTCATGAGCAGGAAAAAAGTAAAAATTATTTTCAAAGTTTAAATCTTTAAGGTGACAACAAGATTTTCATCTTCAATAGCAATACTTTTTATTTTATTACCAATCGATTTTTTATCGCTCTCACTGAGTTGATAAACAGGATGATTTTCATAATATGAGATCAGTGCGCTGGTGATGGCTTGGTTGGCTGCATTGGTATAGGC
>JADGDM010000063.1 GCA_016744905.1 Sulfurimonadaceae bacterium
TCACAATATCCTACTCATGAGCGTATGATGCCAAATCTTGACATCACAGCAGAAGAGGCTATTGGTTTAGTTGCATTCTTGAAACATATGTCATCAATTGATACAAATGGTTTCCCAAGAAACTTCGGAAAAATGCAAGGAGCAGTTCATGGCAAATAATACATTAGATGAATCAAAACAGTTAGCGACTTGGTATTTTGCCTTTGCGTTTATCTTATTTGGTGCTCAACTACTTTTCGGACTTGTTGCAGCAGTACAATTTGTAATGCCAGGTTTTCTATTTGAAATCTTAGACTTTTCTGTAGCACGTATGATTCACATTAATGCACTTGTTGTATGGATGGTTTTTGCTATGATCGGTTCTGTTTACTGGTTACTACCTGATGAAACAGGTATTGATACAGTGGGTATCAAAATTGGTAAATTACTTTACTGGGTATTTGTTGCAGCGATTGCGGTTGTTGTTCTAGTATATATCTTTGTTCAAACTGGACCAGCAGATGAAACTACTATCTGGTTTATTAATGAAGGTCGTGAATATATTGAAGCACCTCGTTGGGCAGACATTGGTATCGTTGTAGTTGTTCTTGGATTTGTTGGGAATTTATTCTTAACAGGTATGAAGGGTAATCGTTCAGGTATCGTAACTGTTATTATGGCAGATATGATTGCATTCGCTGGTATCTACTTAGCAGGTATGTTCTTTACTGATAATATCTCTGTTGATCAATACTGGTGGTGGTGGGTAATTCACCTATGGGTTGAAGCTACATGGGAAGTATTTGTTGGTTCAATTGCAGCTTATGGTCTTATTACAATGATCGGTGCACACCGTAAAGTTGTTGAAATGTGGTTATGGATTGAAGTAGCAATGCTATTTGGTTCAGGTATCCTTGGAATGGGACATCACTACTTTTGGATCGGTACACCTGAGTACTGGTGGGAAATCGGAGCACTATTTAGCGCACTAGAGCCTTTACCATTAGTTGCAATGTTCGTTCACGTTCTTTATGACTGGGGTAAAACTCAAGGTGCTGAAGAAGAAAAAGGTAATGCAGTTTCTGTTATTAATAATAAACCAGCGTTTACTTGGTTTGTTCTAAATGCATTTGGTAACTTCCTTGGTGCTGGTGTTTGGGGATTCTTCCATACATTACCACAAGTTAACCTTTACACTCACGGTACACAATTTACTGCAGCTCATGGTCACTTAGCATTCTTTGGTGCTTATGCGACTATTCTGATTGGTATGATGTATATCGCGGTTCAAGGTAAAAACAACATTAAAATCTTAAACAATACAAAATCATCTATCTGGGGAGTTTCTCTAGTAACTGGTGGAGTTATGGGTATGACTGTAGCCTTAACAATCGCTGGCTATGTTCAAGTTCTAGTATCTCGTGCACAAATGGGTGCTACATGGGCTGGTTACTTTGATGGTCAAAACGGACTATGGTTTTCACAAGCAATGGATTGGAGACTTATTATGGGTGTTGTTACATTCTTAGGTTTCTTATTCTTGACTAAAGATTTATTGAGTACAGGTAAATCGTCTGTACACGTACGATAAGGAGAGAAGTTATGATTGAACCATTCACAGACGTAATTCCAAGTTTCTTTGGAATGCTAAATCAAGGCCCTTTGACCTTGACAATATTTTTACACACGTTTATTATCCTTCCAATGTTTTGGATTTATAAACAAGAGAAAGCTCGTTTAGAAAAAGAGGCGTAAGCCTTATCTCGAAAATAGACAGTCCAGTAATGGACTGCCTTTAGTATAAACACTAAGGAAAAACAATGAAATTAAACAAACTAATTAGCTCAGTAGCAGCACTAGCTGTTGTATCTACAGGTTTATTTGCCGGTACATCTAATATGGATGTAGAGAAAGTTTTTGAAAGAGAGTGTCAGGGTTGTCACGGACCAAACCATGAAGGTGGTGTTGGATCTGACTTACGTCCTGGTGTTATTGAGAAGTTAAACTCTTATGATTTGGCTGATGTTATTCGTAATGGTCGTGCGGGTACTGCAATGCCTCCATTTAAAGAAAAATTCACTAAAGGTGATGCTGATAAAATGGTTGATTATCTTCAACATTTTAAAGGTAAAAAAGTTACTCAGTTAACACTAGAAACTGTAACTTCTGGTTGGAAAAAACTCAATGACCGTATGGATTTCTATAAGAAATATCCAACTGCCACTGATGTTAAGAAAAATACAGACATCTGTTTCGTAACAGAACGTGACGCTGAACGTGTTACCTTTGTTGATGGAACGAATGGTAAAATTCTTTCACGTCATCCAGCAGGATTTGCGGTTCACGTAACAGTAACCAATAAACGTCAACCACGTTATGCTTACTCAATCTCTCGTTCAGGTTTAGTAACAATGTTCGACCTTAACACTCCGGGTCAACAAAAAATTGCATCAGTACAAGTAGGTACAGATTCACGTGGTCTAGCAGTTTCTCCAGATGGTAAATTCCTAATGGCAGGTAACTACGTACCAGGTGGAGCTATTCTTATGGACGCTATGACACTAGAGCCACTTAAAGTGTATCCTACGTCATCAGTAATTAAACCAAATGGTGATATTGCATCATCTCGTGTTGCAGGTATCTTTGATACTCCATATGGTCCATATATTGCATTTGCACTTAAAGATGGTGGTCACGTTTATATCGTAGATTACTCTAAACCAAATTATCCAATCGTTGGTGATATTCCAAATATTGGTGATATTCTTCATGATGGTTTCTTGAATGAAGGTAAAGAGATTGGTCGTTATTTATTTATTGCATCTCAAGGGTCTGACGTTGTTGGTGTTGTCGATTTTAAAACTAAATCTTTAGTAACTAAAATCTATACAGGTCCATCAGCTAAGCCACATCCAGGTCAAGGTTCTTCATGGTACAACGAACACCTAGGTCAACAACTTGGTGCAACGGTTAATATGAATCTTGGTCAAGTAACTATCTGGGATGATAACTTTGATGTTATTCGTCAAATTCCAACTGGTGGTGGTGGACTATTTATTGGTACATCTGAACACACTCCATATATCTGGGCAGATAATGTACTTGGTGGTGAAGCGAACTGGAACACAGTACACTTAATCAACAAGCAAACACTTGAACTAGATAGAATTATCACTGTCGGTACTAAAAAAGGTACTGTAACTGATCCTGTAACACATAAAGTGCTACACAAATGGAAAGTTCCAACAGTTAAAGATAAAGATGGAAAAGCAATTACTCCACGTATTTTACACGCAGAGCCTGCAAACCATGGTCACTGGACTATGATTTCAGAATGGAACTGTGGACGTATCGGTATTTATGAAGCGAAAACTGGTAAATTTGTTAAATATATCGAAGGTTTAACAACACCAACGTTTACATACTCTATCGAACATAGACAAACTATTCCAGGTGCTTAATTTCCATAATTAACACCTCTTTTCCCTTCGGGGAAAAAACTTCTATATATTCCCTCTTCCCTTGATTTTTATCAACTTTATTTATGGTTAAACACTCTATTATAATACCGTTATTCAAGCTATCTTCAATAATATCTACTATAAAAAAAGAGTATTTATGTATAAAACAATTTTATTATTAGCCACACTTTCAAGCCTTACTTTTGCTCAAGAGAGCGATGGTAAAAAAGTATTTGAAACGTACTGTTGGGGATGTCATCATCAAACAGCAGTTGCTTTTGGTCCTCCATTTAACGAGATTGCAGCTAAACGTAGTGCACAAGAGATTGAGGCCTATATTATTAGTCCTGAAAGTATGTACAAGGCGTTTGGATATAAGCGAACAGTAATGACACAATTTGATTTAAATGATAATGAGAGAAAACTGGTGACTCAATATATTCTCTCTTTTAAAGGAAAAAAATAATGTTTAGACTATCTAATTTAATCTCATCTGTTGTTGAGAACAAACCTGAGCGTATCCTTGATGGATCTATTGCGATTTGGAACTTTACCAATCGCTGTAACCTTTCATGTATGCACTGCTATTCAAAGTCTACCTTGGATGAAGTGGATACATTAACAACTGAGCAAATTAAAAAAACACTCTTAGAGATGAAAGCCAATGGCGTTAAATTTGTAATCTTCTCTGGTGGTGAACCACTAACGCGTAAAGATCTTTTTGAAATCGCTGATTTTTGTAAGGATAATGGCATTATTACTTACCTCTCAAGTAATGGTCTCTATTTTACAAAAAGTAATGTCCAACGTATCGTAGACACCTTTAACTATGTAGGTATTAGTATTGACGGAGATGAGAAAACCCATGATCATTTCAGAGGTCTTAAAGGTGCTTTTGTTGAGACACTTAAGGCAGTAAAACTTGCCAATTCAACAGGCGCTAAAGTAGGTATCCGTTTTACCATTACAAAAGAGACAATCAATTCACTCGAGTATATCTTTGATCTGGTTGAAAAAGAAAATATTCCTAAAATATACATCTCCCACCTTGTCTATTCTGGTCGTGGACTTGATAATTTAAAAATGGATCTCACTAAAGAGCAACGTCGTGAATCAGTTAACTTTATCTTAGATAAGGCATTCCAATATTATAAAGAGGGTCGTGATATCGAAATAGTCACAGGGAATATGGAACAAGATGGTATTTTATTTTGGGACAGATTTTCAAAAGAGTATCCGGAACTCAAAGACACCATGAGAGAACGATTGGTAAAATGGGGCGGAAACAGTGCAGGACGGAAGTTACTCAACATCAACTCAGAAGGTGATGTTAGACCTGACCCATTTTTTCCACTCACCGTTGGAAATATCATAGAAGAAGATTTTGGTGATGTCTGGCAAAGTGGTGAACTCTTGGATCAACTTCGTATTCATCCTCGTAAACAAATTGGTGGTATCTGCGCTGATTGTGAAATGATTGATATTTGTAATGGTGGTTCACGTGCACGTGCTTACGCAATAACTGGTGATTTATGGAGTGAAGATCCTTCATGCTACCTTACCGAACTTGAAAGAAAGGCTCATTAATGAAAATATATAAATACCTACTCACTTCACTACTCGCACTCAGCGCGCTGAGTTCTGCACAAGCGTCTAATATCAGTGATCTAATCGCCAATAGAGATATTAAAGAGAAGATTTTTGTAGTCGAGCGTGAAAGTAGCTCTTTAGCAGTTATTGAAGGTGGGCTAACCTATTCACATATAAAAGGTATGCGTAACATGAATCATGGTGTGGTCAAATTTTATGAAAAAGATGGCTATGTTATCTCACGTGATGGCTATGTTATTAAGTTTGATCCTGAGAGTGAAAAAATACTTAAAGAGTATAAAACTTCTAAAAGTGCTATCGGATTTGTTATCAATAAGTATTATGTAGCAGTAGCAAACTATGACAATAAAAGTGTTGATATCTTAGATAGAGACTTAAAACCACTTCAAAGCTTTAAAACAGGTTCTAAAAATGTAGGAATTAAAATATATAAAGACTACCTTGTATTTTCTCAAATGGATAATGATAAAATCACCGTGCTTCGTGACAAAAATAGCGGAGCAAAAAGTCCAGACTTTGAGATCTATAAAGAGTTTGAAGATGTAGGGGTGATGCCTTTTGATGCGATGATAAAAAATAATAATTTTATTACGGGATTTTTTAAAAGCGAACACTTTGGCGTGGTTAATTTAGATACCATGAAATACAAAAAAATCAAGATTATGTTGGGTGATCGTCAACCTGTACTAAAAGTTCCACATTTTGGTTTTTGGAGCATCAGTGAGGGCAATGTTTTTATTCCTGCTGTTGGCGATAATAAAGTTTTGGTGTATGATTCAGAATTTAATTTTATCAAAAACATTGAAACAGAGGGAACACCAGTTTTTACAGCGCTCAGTCCTGATAAAAAACAGATGGCAGTGACCTATAGTGGTAAGAAATTCCCTGTCATTCAGATCATCGATACACACAGTCTAAAAATCACTCAACGTTTTGAGTTTGATGGAAAAGTGCTACATGTAAGATGGTCAAAAAAACGTCCCAATCTTTATGTATCTGTTAATGACACCAACAAAGTCGCTGTTCTCAACACTAAAGAGTGGTATTTAGCGCGTGAGATATTTAATATTAAAAAGCCATCAGGCATATTCATCTATGAAGGAATAAAATAATGGGTAAAGTATATTTAACGGGCGCAGGCCCTGGAGACATGGAACTACTAACTTTAAAAGCACTACGTGTTGTCCAAGAAGCGGACGTTATTATTTATGACAGACTTGCCAATCCTGACATTTTAGGTGAAGCTAAAGATGGTTGTGAGTTTGTTTATGTCGGAAAAGAAGATGGTCGTCATATCATGCCACAAGATGATATCAATGAGACCATCTATCAAAATGCTCTCAAGTATGAAAACGTCGTACGTCTTAAAGGCGGTGATCCTTTTGTATTTGGTCGTGGTGGAGAGGAAGCTGCCTATCTCTTTGATCGTGATATCAAATTTGACATCATTCCAGGGATCACATCAGCAATCAGCGCGCCAGCATATGCAGGTATTCCTGTGACACATCGTGGAGTTGCCGTTTCTTTTAGAGTCGTTACAGGACATGAATCACCGAATAAAAAAGAGTCGCAAATTCCATGGAACAACTTTAAAACCGATGATACTATCATCTTTTTAATGGGTCTGCATAATTTACCAAAGATCTCTGAAAAACTCATTGAGATTGGTAAACCTACAGATTACCCATGTGCCGTTATCTCAAAAGGGACAACCAAAGATCAAAGTGTAGTAGTCGGAACATTAGCAGATATCGTCGAAAAAGCGGAGGGTGTTCCAACACCAGCACTTATCGTAGTTGGCCAAGTTGTTAAGTTACGAGAGCAACTTAATTGGTTTAATACTTAATTTATACAGTATCGCATCATTGAGGCAGGGATGGTTTTCCCTACAAGCCTCAAAAACTACAAAAAAGTTTTTTTGAGATATTAATATTTACCCAAATCATACTTAGTCCAGAGTGCTTGAGCTTCTGGGTTACCCTGTCCTATTGACTTACTTGCCCATTTCTTTGCCTTAATGAATTTTTCATCTAAACAATAAATCTCTGCTAAAAGATAATAAGCATTTACATCCCCATCTTCTGCATTTTTTTCTAACCAATATGCTGCATTTTTAAAATCAAGTAGTTGCATATATAAAGCACCTACATTTTGTTTTGCAACAACATGACCACTTTTAGCTGCACGGGAGAGAAGCTCTGCACTTTTTGTAATATTTCTATCTTCTACATTTGCATTATAGTAAATCAAAGCCAAGTTATACTGAGCATCTTTATGCTCTAAGTTACTGGCGCGCTCAAGATATTCTTTTGCCTTTTTAATATCCTTAGAAACATTGTATCCATTAAGATACATCATTCCTAAGTCGTATTGAGCAATTGCATAATCATGATCCGCAGATTTAGTAATAAAATAAAGACCTTGCTCGACATCTATTCTAGTGCCTAATCCATTAAAATAGAGGTAACTCAAAGCATGTTCAGATACTTTGTCCCCTGAACTTGCCTCTTTTTGATACAGTTCAAATGCTTTATTGTAATCTTTTTGCTTAAAAGCATCCAGTGCGCTACTGGCATAAAGTATGGATCCAGCGCAGAGAAGAGAAAGAGCTATTGTTTTCATTTTGAGCCTTTAAGCATAATGCATAAAAGCTGAAAGCGCTACAGCAGTAAAAAACATGGTGCTCATCATCACAGCTCTTTTTGTTGTTTCACTCACTTTAAAGCGTGCTTCTACAAAGTCAGCCAGTTTTAGCCCTGGATAAATTGTAAATAAAAACATAGGCAGTGTCATTGCCAGTATAATAACAATATCTTTCGTCATTTCATTAACCTTTTTAATAAGTAAATAATTATATCATAGTTATAATACTATACTTTCATCGTAAAAGGGATTCATATGAAAAAAGTGATTAAAACAAGTTTCGTGCTACTTTTAGCAGGTCTATTTATGTTTGGTTGTGCAAACTCATCTTCAGGCGCACATGCTGAGGGAGACTCTCATGCTAAAATCAGTCAAAAAGAGATGCACGAACTTATTATGCATGCAGGGAATGATGCAGGTTGGTTAATGACCGAGTATAAAAGCAATGCAATTTTGGCTGAAAATGTTAATAACGACACCAGCATCAGTGCTGAAATTAAATTTTCAAATAGTTCATTTGTGATTCACAGTGAATCACAAGGAGATACCGATAGTTTAGAAGATGCTATTGAAGATGCTTTAAAAAAGCGTTAATATTCACTATACGTTCTTATTCAAAAAGGACGTATAGACCTTCTTCATTAGTAATTTTATACCCCTTTGTATCTTTTTCCAAAAGTTCTAAAACTACCAACTTCTTAAAAGTACGAGAAAGTGTCTCAGGCGTCATATGTAACTGCTCTGCAATTTGATAGTGCTTCAGTGTTTTTAACTCTTCTCTATGCTCATACACAAATTTTGCCAGGCGCGCTGTTGAATCAAGTACAACATTTAGTGCGATAACATCTTCAAGGTACTTAATCTTACGCGAAAGTGATTTAAAAAATGCAAACGAGAGTTGTGGATTATTGAAAAAAGTTGCTTTGAATTTATCAAAATCTATTTCAATCACTTCACCATCCGTTTCAAATGCTGCAGATGCCGGATAAGGCACCCCTTCTAAGACTGCCATCTCGGCGACTAAGGAGATGGGTTGAAAACGGTGCATAATAATTTCATTATTTTTAGGATCTGTTTTATAAACTTTAAGCATGCCACTTAGTAAGATTGTTAAAGTTTTTGGAGTATCTTTTTCATAAAAAAGTATAGTTCCTTTGTCATATCGTTTTTTCTTCGAAAATGAACTGAGTAATGCGAATTGCTCATCATCTAAATTTTCAAAACAAGATATTTCTCTTATTGCATTCAATTATTGATCCTTATCAAGATTTTTTATTAAGAAAAGAATATAGCCATATAGCGCTTAATAAGCTTTGAAGTTGTATCACAATATATTGTTAAGCATAAACTTTCAAACTATTAAACTAAATTAAGAATCGAGATTAAATGGATTTTCATAAATATATACATGCTGTTGGAACTGGCCCTAAAGGCAATAGAGACCTAAGCTTTGAAGAGAGCGCTGATATGATGAATCAGCTATTGGAACAAAAAATTTATACCGAGCAAGCATCTGCTTTTTTACTCGGTTGGCGAATGAAACCTGAGACTATAGAAGAGTTTCGCGGCGCGCTTAGCGCACTGGACAGTTTTATCAATCCTCAAAAAATAGAGAACTCTTTTGAGATGGGCTATCCATTTGATGGGAAGGTTAACAATCCTTACATATTTCCACTTGTGGCTAAAATCTTAAAAGAACATTTAACCCTTACCTTTACGGGTGATGTTCATCAACCTGTAAAAGAAGGGATATCCGTTCAAGATATCTGTCAAAATATTAAAGATCATGAAAACTTTCACTATTTTGATAGAAAAGATTATCTTAATGAACTGCATACCCTAACACAGACGAGACATCGGTTAGGGCTACGTACTGGTCTAAATACCTTAGAAAAGCTACCCCAGGTCAGTCAAAGTGATTACGCTATTACAGGCGTATTTCACAAGCCTTATGTTAAAAAATATATCGCTATTTTTGGTGAGCGATATAAGCAATTCGCCCTTATTCAAGGCAATGAAGGGACACCCGAACTTTTTAGTAAGGGACGTCTTTGGATTCATAACAGTGGTGAGGTCCAAGAACATATAATAGACCCAGCAAAATATGAAATAATTTATCAAAAATCATGGGAGAGTATTACACTAGCAGAGTCGCTAGATCAACTCAACAATCCAAGTGAGGCATTTATGAAGTTGGCAAAACTCAACGCCGCTGTAATTTTATTTGTCGCACAAAAAGCAAGCAGTGTTGAAGAGGCGTTTGAGATGATTAATGGATAAAAAAGCAAACCATATAAAAAACATCTTACATGGATTTTTTCTCTCAATAGGAACAACTATCGCTGAACCTTCCACCATCTTACCACTGATAGTCAACTATTTTGGAGGGAGTTCTATCTTAGTTGGCTTGTTTGCGGCCCTACTTCGTGGAGGCGCTATTGTTGTTCAACTTTTTGCTGCCTTCAAAGCACAGTCCTATCCACGAATGATGCCCTATCTTAGACGCGTTTTTATAGCGCGCTTCTTTGCCTGGTTTTTTATCGGTATCTCCATCATTATCTTTGGCACTGATTCACCCAACCTCACACTTTTTTTTATAGGTTTAGGACTTTTTATCTTCTCTTTTAGTGCCGGTTTTGGCGCGATTTACTTTAAAGACATTGTGGCAAAAATATTTAGCCATAAGTTTCGTGGAAAGACCATGGCATATCGTCAATTTTTTACCGCTTTTGGTGGTTTGATCAGTGGTTCACTGGCAGCTATTATTTTAGAAATGTATGAACCCCCTTATAGTTTTGGCTACCTTTTTATCATCTCGTCATTTTTGATGGGTTTAGGATATGTCGCTTTTGGGAGTGTTGATGAGCCTATCAAAAAAGAGATTCCAAAAGAGGAAAAATCATTTAAAAAATTTCTATCCAGCGCGCTGGTCATTTTAAAACAAGACAAAAATCTTCAGATTCAGATTACTACATTTTTATTTGCCTATGCTTATCTTATCTCTTTACCATTTATCATTTTACATGCGCAGAGTACTATTAATCTAACAGGAACCGCTATCGGTATTTTAATTACCTCTCAGATGGTTGGAGCAATGGTAAGTAACTTTTTATGGGGAAAATTGATGGGAGAGGGACGATATCGTCTAAGTACCAATATTGCATTAATCTTACATATATTGGCTATTGCACTTGCTTTTAGTGCCGATTCACTTTATGTTTATATGGCTATATTTTTCATCGTCGGAGCTGCTACAGATGGGAACCGAATTGCCTCAGGTAATCTCATCTTAGTTTTAGCATCACCTGAAAAACGACCACTCTATGTCGCACTTCAAATTAATATCTTATCTTTTGGAATGTTCTTCTCTATTTTAGGTGGATTAATTTTGCAGTTTAGTAGTTACGCAGTTTTATACAGTGCTACTTTAATTTTATTAAGCTTTGCACTTTTTATGTCGTTTAAATTAAAGGATGAGTAGATAAATTCTACTTAATCCCGTAAAATGTATCTAACCATAAACGCTCTGCATCGGTTTCAATAAACACCTTTGCCACACTTTGATTATTCTCACCCATAATAATAACTTGATCATCATCTATCGTTAAATGTTTGTGACCCCAACTTTTTTCTAACTCATCTATTCGATGTAGAACATCTGCATTGCTTGGTTTCTCTTTAATACCACTACGTGAATCAATAATCACAAGACCACCAATATTTTTTTCAACCTTATAAGGGCTATAAAGATGTATCGCTTTAAAGATACGTTCCTCTTTTGCATCTGGTAGGGCGCGCTGCATGGAGAGAAAACCCATCACTAAAAAGGCTGCTAATACGCCAAAGAAAAGTACTTTTTTATTCATCTATTTTTCCAACTTTCAATATAATTTTTTGCTTTTTCATCTAACATTTGCATACGCTCTTTCCCTTTTGGTAAAGTACGTCTCAAATCTTTCATCTCGCTTAGAAACTCACTAATCCCCTCAGGTATCAACTCTTGAAGGTACATTCTTAAGCGCTTTGCCATGGCAGGAGAAGCACCTGAAGTCGAGATGGCGATAGTAAGGTCATCTTTTTTAACATATGAAGGGAAGATGAAATCACAATAGTCTACTGAGTCCACTGAGTTGCAAAGACAGTTATAGGACTTTGATTCTTTGAAAATATCTGCTTGTAAGGGGATATCATCGACTGCCACAATCACGACAGTAAAATCTTTAATATCCCCCACTTTATAAGCGCGCTGAGAATAAGGAATATCCTCTTTTTCAATACGCGCTCTCATCTCATCACTTAAGTCTAAAGCAATAACCTCAATGTCTTTTGTAAAATCTAAAAGATGATCAAGTTTTTCATAAGCAATATATCCACCGCCTACAATTAAAATCTTTTTATCATCAAGTTTTAAAAATGCAGGAAAATAAGCCATCTTCACCCTTTATGAGTCGTAGAATAGCAGAAAAAAGATATTAAAGATATTGATAACAATCAATTTGTAATGAATAAAAAGAGATTACAATTTCTCATCAAAATAAATAGGGCCTGCCTTATAAAAAGTTATAATAATGAAACAAGAAATACTGTCAAGAATTCAAAAAAAATTCCCTTTGGTTGCCAAACCTTTTGCCGCTATTGCTAACGAGCTGAATATCAGTGAAGATGAAGTCCTTTCCATATTAAGTGAAGAAAAAGCCAATAATATTATTCGTCAAACGTCTGCTATTTTTGATACCAAACGTTTGGGTTATATCTCTTCGCTTGTTGCCTTTGATATTGATAAAGATAAAATCGATGAAGCCGTTAAAATTATCAATGCCCATCCTGGTATCTCACACAATTATGAACGTAACCATGATTTTAATATCTGGTTTACACTCGCAGTAGCACCTGACTCAAAGCTGGGTCTGGATAAAACAGTGGAGATTATCGCCAAACTTACAGGCGCTAATGATTACATCATGCTACCAACACTTAAACTTTTTAAAATTTCAGTCAAGCTTAACACAACAGGTAAAGACGAGAAGAAAGAGAAGGTCAAAAAAGTGGTTCACACAGATATAGAGCTCAGTGAACTTCATCATCAAATCATCCAGCGCGCTCAGTATGACATTGCTATTGAGAGTGAACCGTTTAAACATATTATTGAGGAATTGAACATCGATTATGATACTTTTTTCTCTATTTTAAAAGAGTTACAAGAAGCGGGTATAATGCGTCGATTTGCTTCTATCTTAAACCATAGAAAAGCAGGATTTAATGCCAATGCCATGGTGGTTTGGGATGTGAATGAAGACAAGGGTGAAAGTATCGGTGAGACAGCAGCAGCTTTCTCAGCGGTCAGTCACTGTTACTTAAGACCAAAGTATCAAAACTGGAAATACAATCTTTTTACTATGGTTCATGGTAAAACAACAGAAGAGACCAATGGTATTATCGAAGAGATGGCCAAAGAGATTGACTCTAAGTCACATATGCCTTTATACTCCTCACGTGAGTTTAAAAAGGTACGTATCGAGTACTTTACCCCTGCGCACTCACTTTGGGAAGCGCAACATATCGCATAATTAAGGATTATTAAATGGAACTATTTTTTCAACTCGAGGTTGTTTATCTCATTATCGGACTTTTTATATTGCTCGTTACTGCTTTTGTAACAACAAGAGACTTTATCCCCAGAGTTGCTTTCAAGCGCGCTATGATTAGTGTGAGTATGTTTTTAGCAACTATGATAGGTCTGCACTATAACATGACAACAAACCGTATGGCTAATGTTCACGAGATGTTTAATGAGGGAAAAACTATTATCTGTGAAAACAAAATGCGTCGTACTATTTCACGCTCTGTTTTACTCTCTAAAGATTTACAATGGAGAATAGAAGGTGATGAATTTGTAAATGATGATTATGAACGTAATTTTCACACTTCAAGATGTATCGAATATGATGAGACAAAGTTTGAAGACAAGTAGATGATAGCCACGTTTAAACGTTACTCAATGGCATTAATATTTATGTTTTTAATAATGTTTTTAATGTTAATGGCAACCTTAGGCGTAAAAAGCTTTGGAGACAAAATGTTTGAAGAGACGGATATAAAAATGAAAACGATAAAAATGAAAGAGACAAAGTCATGAATTTAACACTATTATTAATAGCTGCTGCGATACTAAGTATCGGATTTCATTTTATGGGTGTTTATGCAGGTGCTAAAAAAGTAGTCTGGGTAATGTTGGTCTTTATGTGGGCTGGCGCTATTGGTATTGCACTTAATGAGATCAGTCCTAAGGGTTATAAATATATAGATAAGCAGTATGGTAAATACAGTGCAGTAGATAAACTCATCGATGAAGCCAAACCTGAAATCACAACGATGGAAATGTTAGAAATTAAAAAAATATTTGCTCAAGAAAAAGCGGCTGCTAAGAAAAATCAATAGTTTTAAAGCTTTAAGGCGATCTGCTTAACCTCTTTGATGAGGGTCTGCTGACGCTCATAAATATACTCTAAAAGATAAGACTCATACGGCTCAATCAATTCCAAATCTAAAACCAATTTTACATACTCGTTTGTCTCTAAAACAAAAGAGAGTTTGGTTGTTAAGACCATAGTGACCATACCCTCCTCAAAACGCTTTGAAGGGAGTTGAAACTGTACTTTAACCTTTGAGCCGAGTTCTGGTATAACCTTTCCTAAACTGACCTTACACGCCATAGACTTAATAGAGATATCCATCACACTTGCTGAAAAAACATTCCTACCTGCACTGATAGAGACATGCATACGATGATCACTACTTACCCGTATATGACGACGACTATTAGCAGACTCTTTTAGCGCCTCAAAGTCACTCAATATTGCCACTTTTTTATTAATGTCTATCAGCTTCACCTTCGCTAAAATATCCATAGGCATATGTGGGGACTGAATAGAGACCGTCCCATCCAGTTTCATCGCATATCCTTGGATTTTTTCTTGTCTAATATAAACGTTTTCACCATCTATCTTAATCAAACGCGATGGGGTATTGATACTCAATCCCTTATAAAAATTCAAAAGTTTTACTTCTGACTTGGCCAACATCTGTTTTTCAAGATAATACAATATCTCATGCTCATTTTCCATTTTATCTGTGGTTGAAGAGATCTCAAAATGCTCTAAGCCTGAAAGTGAGTTTTGTGTCAAGTTTTTATTATCAACATTATCAATCAGTTCAACAACCAAGTTAAGGTCTAAACTATTGACGTCAACAATATAAGAGTGGAAAACAGGAGGAACACCTGAAGCATTCAATTCAATAGACGCACTGTCTTGAATCTTTTTCATCTCATCCTTAATTTTTTCTACCTCCATAGAAGGGGCGAGAACACAGATAACATTTTTAGTCCATTGAGAGAGTTTGACATTATTTTGACACAGCGTTGATGTCAGTTTGGAGAAGTCTATTAGTATATCATTGTACGTTAATATTCCATTATTTTTGACAATATCTTCATGATTATCAACATGTACAATAATAAGTGGTGTCGTTTGAGACTCAAAAGTTCGACTGATAAATGTATCTTTTAACTCTTCAATAAAACTCAAGCGATCTAAGAGTTGATTGTTTGAGGTAGAGGACTCTGAAACATTATCTATCTCAGAGATATGGACTAAAGTACTTCCATCTTTCAAACCAGATCTCGAAACAAGATAGTTTTGGTCTCTTTGTAATCCTAAGACCTGATTGGCATCTAAACTTTTCTCTAAGTAGTGACATAAATTGACATTAATTTCATGGACTGAAAAGTCTTCTAATGATTGGACACCAAAAAATTTCTCTACCGCATCACTTATATAGGTAGGAGTAGACTTATCATAAATGATATAAAGTTGCTTTGCATCTCTTACAATCTCTTCATAACGATGCTGCTCTTTTTGTTTAACATAAAGTTCAACCAAAGGAGCCAGTGCGCTACGCATCAATTTTACAAATTCATTTTCATTAGCTGGTAACTTGTGTGCATAATAAGCATTATGGTGTAAGGCATTTTTATACGTGTCAAAGGCTAAATCGGAGGGTGATAATACTAAGGTATTATAAGCCGATATATTTTCTAAAATTGAAAACTTGGCCGTTGAGAGAAAAGTATCTTCTCCAATAAGGACTAAGAGATGATATTCATCATATTCTAACAAAGAAGGAGTATCTTGAGCGGAGCACTCTTGCACTGACTTAAAAAGTTTTTTACTCAGTCTTACAAATTCTATACTGTCGCACCCATCAGAGAGTATAAGCACATTAAGAAGAGAAGCCTGATACTTCAAAGAAGGGTGTTGCATAAAAATCCAAATCAACTAAATTCAATAGCTGCAGTGTACTAAAGTATTGATTATAAAGTTCTTATATCCTTATCTCTATGACACTAATTT
>JADGDM010000064.1:0-13507 GCA_016744905.1 Sulfurimonadaceae bacterium
ACGTAGGGGTACGTATCGCGATGAGCTAAGTATGCGTAAAAAAGATGGTTCAGCAGTGCAATTAGAATTCTCTTCTTCAGTGATAAAAGATGAAAATGAAAATGAGATAGGGATTATCAGTTTTTTGCAAGATATCTCACAGCGTAAAAAAGCACAAGATGAGTTAGATCATTTAGCCCATCATGATCCTTTAACAACACTGCCAAATAGAGCGCTTTTTCAAGACAGACTAGAGCAAGCGATTATTAAATCTAAACGTAAAAAATACTCTTTTGCACTACTATTTATCGATCTTGATCAGTTTAAAAATATTAATGACTCCTTAGGACATGATATTGGGGATGAAGTTCTTATTACTATTTCTGAACGTTTCCGCTCTATTTTAAGAGAAGAAGATACTCTTGCGCGTTTAGGTGGCGATGAGTTTGTTATTTTACTTGAACATCTTCCCAAACCTGAGTATGCATCTAATGTGGCACAAAAAATTATTGATATTACTAAAGAGGTTATAGAAATAGCTTCTCATGAACTTTACGTCTCAAGCAGTATCGGAATCAGTCTCTATCCACAAGACACACGAAGTAGTAAAGACATGTTAAAGTTTGCGGATACTGCGATGTATAGAGCCAAAGATGAAGGACGTAATAACTTTCAGTTTTATAGCTCTGAGATGACAGAGATTGCTTTTGAGCGCGTTGTTTTAGAAATGAGCTTACGTCAAGCTATATCTAATGATGAGTTTGTGGTGCATTATCAACCTCAATACAGCACGAAAGATGACAGTCTCATTGGTATGGAAGCCTTGGTGAGATGGAATCATCCAAGTATGGGAATGATTGCTCCTTTTAAGTTTATTCCACTGGCTGAAGAGACCGGTTTGATTGTGGAATTGGATCGTATAGTGATGAATAAGGCACTGGGACAAGTGGCTAAGTGGTATGAAAATGGACTAAATCCTGGTGTTTTAGCACTAAATTTAGCAGTTAAGCAGTTAGAACATGAAGATTTTATAAGCCATCTATCTGATACTTTAAAGCGTTATGATTTTAATCTTTCATGGTTAGAGCTTGAAGTCACGGAATCACAAATGATGAAAAATCCTGAGCGCGCTATTGAGAAGCTTGATAGAATACAAGAGCTTGGAATTAAAATCGCTATTGATGATTTTGGAACGGGATACTCTTCTTTGTCTTATCTTAAACGTCTGCCTGTTGATAAACTTAAAATTGACAGATCTTTTGTTATGGATTTACCTGATGATGAGGAAGATGCTGCGATTACAAAAGCAGTTATCGCCTTTGCTAAAAGTTTAAATCTTCTTGTTTTAGCAGAGGGTGTAGAGACACCAGAGCAACAGACATTTTTAAAAGAGAATGGATGTGACGCTATTCAGGGTTATCTCTACAGTAAGCCTATTGACGCTGTGGAAATGGAAAAACTACTCAGCGTTTAATGTTCATCTTCATTAATGTCTGAGTCATCATATGGATCGAGATGGATGATACTGTGTACACGGTTGTCTGGAAAGAGATTGGCAAATGCCAGCTCTATATCATCAGAAACCTTATGGGCATCATAGAGTGAAATAGAGACCGTAAACACCACATGCACTGAGATGAAAATCTCATCAGCTGAGATACGTGTTTTAAGAAAATGATAGCCTGTAATATCTATATTTTTCAGTAAAACTGCTTCTACACGTTCATACTCTTCCTCTTCTAATGCAACATCTAAAAGCATAAGAACGGACTCTTTGATGATAGGAAAAGCAGAATAAATCATATAAATTGCGATGGCAAACCCAAGAACTGGATCTATCAGAGGCATATCGGTATAGTTCATCACAATGAGTGCGAGTAAAATAGCACCTGTGCTGAGTAGATCGACTTTATAATGCAATGCATCAGCACGGATAACCATGTTATTGCTTTTTTTAGCCACGTAAAGTAAAAATGTAACCAGACCTGCAGTAGCGATAAGAGAAGCCACCATAACCCAGATTGATTCGTTTATATACAGTGTTTCTCTGGGATGAATGATTTTAATAATGGCTTCATATCCAATGAAAAGGGCAGACATAATAATAATAGTTCCCTCAACGACTGCTGCAATAGGTTCTATCTTTGATCGTCCAAAGTTAAAACGTTTATCGGCTTCTTTCTCTGAGGTGTGCAGGGCAAAAAAGTTAAACAGTGAAACGGAAAAATCAAGAAGTGAATCGATTGCTGAGGCAAGAACAGCAACTGAACCACTAAAAATACCAACTGTCATTTTCATGACAACTAAGAGTAGGGCAGTGGAGATGGAGACTAAAGTGGCTTTTTTTTCTAAACGCATAAAAATCCTATAGTTGTAATCAGTAACCGCATTCTAACATCTCTTTGATTTAGATACAATTTCATCATTATTTAATTAGGACAAATTTTGAATTTAGAAGAGATTAGAATTGAACGTCAAAAGTGGATGACATGGAAAAATGTCAAACCACTGCGTGATATGTTAGAGGCACTTGAAGATGTTGAGTGTGAGATGGATCTTGGCGATAGTGTAAAGTTTACAAGTTCTAGCGCACCAGATATGCAAAAGATTGAAGAGACCGCCCGTGCGATGATGCCTTGGAGAAAAGGTCCCTTTGATCTTTTTGGCATGTTTATAGATACGGAATGGCAAAGCAACATCAAATACAACCTTCTAAGACCCTATTTTGATTTGAAAGACAAATGCGTAGCAGATGTGGGATGTAACAATGGTTATTATCTTTTTAAGATGCTTGAAGATAAGCCAGCTAAGTTGGTTGGATTTGATCCTTCTGCGGTGTATAAAACACAGTTTGATTTTATCAACCATTTTGCAAAAACAGATATTGAGTATGAGCTTCTAGGCGTGGAACATCTGCCATTTTATGAACATAAGTTTGATTTGATCTTTTGTTTAGGTGTGCTCTATCATAGAAGTGATCCTATTTCGATGATTAAACAACTCGCCAAATCTTTAGAACAAGATGGTGAAGTGATTTTAGATACTTTTATGATTGATGGTGAAGAGAATGTGGCACTTTGTCCTGCAGGATCATATTCAAAAATCCCCAATATCAGTTTTGTACCAACACTCAGTGCACTGGAAAACTGGTGTCATAAAGGGGGATTTAAATCATTTGAAGTTTTGGAAGTTTCAGCAACTACGATAGAAGAGCAGAGAAAAACATCGTGGATTGAGGGACAGAGTCTTGAAGATTTTTTAGATCCTGACGATAGTAGTAAAACGGTAGAGGGCTATCCCGCACCAAAACGGGTTTATGTTCGATTAAAAAAAGGTTAGAAATGTCAGAAACTATTGATTTACATACACATGAAGAAGAGGAAGAGCAAAATAATACAGTCTTTGTCTCAACACACGACAAAATTAGTTCAACATTATGTGGGGATATTGAAGTCATGGAAGTAGGGCATGTAAAAGTGAGCTTGATAACCAATGAAGATATGCGCGCTGATGAAGTGGGTCTGGTTCATGGTGGATTTATATTTAGTTCAGCTGACTATGCGGCTATGTTGGCGGTGAATGAAAAAAATGTTGTTTTGGCTTCTTCAAGTATTCAGTTTTTAGCACCGGTACGTGTGGGTGATGAAGTGAAGTTTGAAGCTAAGGTCCGTCATAAAGAGGGACGTAAACGTAATGTCCGTGTGATGGGCTATTCAAAAGGGATTAAAGTATTTGAAGGTGAGTTTAAAACGGTGGTAACAGATCGTCATGTTTTACGTCTAAATCTTCTTGATGTTGATTCTATGGATGAAATTTAGAGATTTGCTCTAAAGACACAACTCTAAATTGAGTTGAGCCAGTAGGGAGTATTTTTCTGTTCGGCTTTGATGCTGGTGATACCACCATGACCAGGATAAACTGCCTTGTCATAATCAATTTCTAGAAATCGTTTTAATGAGTCTCTCATATCATCTACACTTGAGTAAGGAAAATCATAACGTCCAATAGAACGCTCAAAAATAAAGTCTCCGCTAAACATAGCATCTCCGATTTCAATCGTCGAACAACCCGGACAGTGTCCAGGGAAGTGACGATATTTTACTTTAATACCTTCTAATTCAAATTCAGCATCACCAATGACTTCTACATCTGGGGTTGATGGGGGAAGACCAGGCATATAGGTACTATTTTGTAGTAAAAAAATATCATCTTTTGGGGTGTAAAGGGGGATATTAAACTTTTTTTGTAGCGCGTCATTACTCCACACATGATCAAAGTGACCATGGGTATTTAAGATAGCAATGGGGTTGGTGACATTTTCCTCCACCCATGAAGTAGCGCCCATTCCTGGATCGATGATAATATCTTTACCATCAACACGTACAATGTAGCAGTTTGTCTGATAATCACCCATAGGTCTTGCAATAATATTCATAATTCTTCTTTATAATGATATTTGATATACAATTTTAGCATGAATTTTTACAAAGCAATTGAAACAACACTCTTTGCCACATCAAGCCATGAAAAGATTAAGCTTTTTAATGAATTGTATCGTGCCTATAAAAGTGATGAATTAGAATTTACTACCACGGGTAATGTTAAAAAACTGGATGAACCTTCTTACGCAACGTTTTGTACTGTTGTTAAGCCTCCTGATGTGCCAAAGCGTAAAAATGTAGCGAAGAGTGAGGGGCAGATTCTTTTGCTACATGCGGTTGCGCATATTGAGTATGGTGCTATTGATTTGGCATTGGATCATCTGTACCGTTTTCAAAATATGCCTAAAAAGTATGTTGAGGATTGGTTGGTCGTTGCAGATGATGAGATACGTCATTTTTTGATGATTGAAACACTTCTAAATGAGCTTGGTGCAAATTATGGAGATATACCTGTGCATAATGCCCTTTTTGAAGCACTTCAATGGACGCAAGACTCTTTACTAGAGCGCATGGCAGTGGTCCCTCGTTATCTTGAAGCCAATGGTTTGGACGCGACGCCTTATATATTGGAAAAATTAAAGCGTATTCCAAAAAGTGAGATGATTGATAAAATCATCAGCGCGCTGGAAATCATCTTACAAGAAGAGGTCTCTCATGTCTTGTATGGTGATAGATGGTTTGAGTATGCCTGTGAAAAAGAGGGTATGAAAAAAGAGATCTATTTTGAGATTATAGAAAAACATTTTCCTAAAACATTTCCTCGTCATAAAGGTCTGAACATCCAAGCGCGCCAAGAGGCAGGCTTTTCGTGTAGCGAGTTGAAAATTATGACCAATGAAGAGGTCTGTTGAGGGTAATGGAAAAATAGAGAGTTGTGTCTTGATGGATGTATGCAAGTAAATATTACAAATTATTTTGGTTTTTAAAAATGGAGATTCACTCACAAGGGTGTAATGTCCTCATAGCGGTGTAACTATTCCTTCAAAAAACATTATATCACTAGAAGGTTTTGATAGTTTTAAAATACCAAAGGGTAATTGTACCAACAAGACGGTGTGTTGATTTAGCTAGATATGACCATAAGATATACATCATTTATTTGATCGCACACGCTCTTTCTTCTTCACCTTTTTATTATTCAAGACCCCTTGAATACCTAAGCTCTCAATATCATCCATAACAAGCCCTTTAAAAAGTAGATCTTTTTTTCCAATAGCTGAGAGTATAGATAAAAAACTAATAAATGAGATCTTTCCTGTACGTTCAAACAGCTGATAGGTAGGGTAGGGCATACCAATATGTTCTGCGAATTCAGTCTGCTTCATCTCTAAGGCGATACGATGCTCTCTAATCTGTTTAGCAATCTCTTTAGCGTGCTCTTGTGGTGTTAAAAAAAGCAACTCTTGTTCATTCATAGATTACTCCCCTGAGCTAGATTTTTGTCTATAGAAGATGTATTTGTCAGTATCTCATTAATCCACGCTATAGGAATCTCATACGCACTTGCGTAACTACCTAAAAGTGTCTTTTTAGCTTCTATAGTGTTTTCAATAATTTCCTTATAGTTTTTGATACTAAAAGTCTTTGCTATAAGCTCTATCTCTTTAAAAGTAGCCCAAGACGCAGGTTGATTATTAATACTAAGCTGATGTTCACTTCCTGCACCTCTATTGATTACATAGGTTAGATCATATGATGGAGAAAAGTCCCATACTTTTTTAGGACTCATAATAAATGAGAAATTTTTGGAGTGATCATCACGATTACCAAAGACAAGATTAAATATCATAGTCTTATATATCTGCTCTAAAGCATTTTGAGGCACGTTCAGAGCTAAAGCAGTTCTAAATACCTGCTCATACCCTAAGCTGAACTGTTTTGAGGCATCGTGATGCAGCAGACCTGATAGAGAGTGAAGGTGTTGTCTCTCTCCATCTATCTGATCAAAGCGATGTGTCATAAAGTGCGCGCCACTTGTTGTTTGGATTAAAAAAGTATCTGCCATAGTTATACCTAATTTTTTAGCAATTACTGAATAGATATACTCTGTTTTGGTATAGACTGAATGAGAACTATATAAAGTAGGAATGTAAGCATGTCCAGACTCGAAATATTCATCAAACTTAACTATAGAGTGTCTGAAGCCTTTAGGTAACTCAGCATGTTTATTAGCGACATAGATATTTTGATTCTCTTGATTAAATCCAATATGTGCTTTAGCACGCGCTCCACCACCAGCAGAGTTTGATATTGCAATCAAAGTAGCTAAATCAAAAGCATGTTCACCTTTTAGAGCATCTTTGGAGAGTTGAACCATCTCTTGAAGTTCAATTATCTCTCCATTGACATCACTACTACTCGCTGGTTGAAACTCTAAAGCACCAATACTGTGCTGCCCTATAAATTGCAGTCGCTCTAAGGTAGAAGGAAGTCTAGAAAACTCTTTTTGAAAAAATGCATCCATATACTTTAATCCATAACCGCCAGGGAGATGATCACTGATTAATCCTGGTAAGTATGATTGATGTGCTAAGTCTGAGAAACTCTGAGTCTTTACATTAGAAAGCTGTATGGGTGAAAATTGCAAGGTGCTATTATCAACTGCTTCAAAATAGATCTTTCCTTGATCTTCAAGTAAGGTAGCTATTTTTTCACCCCAAGCAAATACTTCTGTAGCTAAATGTGCATTCTTCATAATCTCTCCTGAGTATAAGAGAATTATAACACATATAATAGTATATTTAACTATATTAATAATTAGGTAATACATATAATATTAATAGTTATTATTTTATATCAAATATAAGGTTCTTCATGTAGTGAGTTGAAGGTGATGGAATAAAAGAGAGTTGACCCTTGATGGGTGGAGTCAAGTATATATTGTAAATTATTTGGATTTTTCAAAATCTTTAATATCTAAAGTTATTAAAAGTGGAGATTCACTTATAGGGTGTAATTTCTCCCAATGTTTCAGAAGGATTTATTCCAAATGTTTTTTTGTACTCTGCAGAAAAATGATTCATATGTATAAAGTTGTATTTCCATGCAATTTCACTTACAGTATTTTTGTTTGGGTCAGCACAATGTAGTTCTTTTCTCACCGCATTGAGCCGTAACATGTGAAGGTATTTTTTTGGCGAGATGCCATAGTTTGATTTAAAAACGCTATGTAGTTGACTTTCGCTTATATTTAATTTTCGTGAAAGCATGGTGAGATTGATATCGTTAGAGATGTTTTTATGAAGAAAATCACGTACTGTATTGATCTGAAATTTTTTTCTACCTTCTTTCAAAGAAATAAATCTGATGCAGTTAAATAGTTGAGAGAGTATTTTATGTTCGATCTTCTCGTATTCGGGTGTTATGTCCTGTTTAGGTACTATATTAATGAGATAATCAATCCATGAATTAATGGTTTGATTGAAGGTATGTATCATGTCATCTTTGATATAAAAACGTTTCATATGTAAATCTATATGAGGTATTTCTTCAAAGAAAGTAGAAAAAGCTTCATAAAACAACTCTTCTTCAATGGTAACAATATTGCCACTAAATGTCCCCGAGGTTACCCTGTCAACATTATCACCTTCACTTAATACAATAATCTCATTTGGTAAGATAAATCGATTTTGTACATTATAGGTTCCGTTACTTGAAAAATAACTATTGAGTACTATACATCCTTTTGGGAATTCACCTCTAGACATAACTCCTTGTGAATAATGTGATCTTGCCAATTGAATTCGTGGGGTATGCACTGCTTTGAGACTTGCCTCAAATAAACCTTTTTCCATCTGTGTATGTTCAAGGTTCCATTGTTTTGAATAGTACTGCATCATTTCCATACTAAGGTTGGGAAAGTCTATCGTTAGACCAGCAGGAAAAATAATGTTTGACAAAAAAAACCCTTGATTTGAAGATTATTTATGATAAACACACCATATTATCGGCTTGATCTTCTTGATTGTAGTATATATAAAATAGGAGTTTTTGTCTAGCTAAAATAGTAAAGAAAGTGATATTCTTGGTATGTAGAGTTTAAATTTAACATTAAGGATGACACATGAAAGAAGAGACTTCAAGAAGAGACTTTCTTCATAATGCAGCAGTATTGGCAGTGGCTGGAGTGGCTGGAGTTTCTACAACAGCATCTGCTCAAGAAACGATAGTTGCAAAAAGTACCGGTAAGATGAGTATCGCACCTGGCGGTGAAAATGTAAAAGCGACTACGTTGAAAAATACAAAATTAAGTACGGTTCCAGTAAATTGGAAAGAGGTTTATTATACGAACTGTCCTCTTATCTCGGCTAGTAATGTTGACCAGGAATTGGGTTGGACAAGAGAAGAGTACAAAAAGATAGGCGTAAAGTACCAATTTTTACGTGCTGATGCTAGAAATGACTGGTATCCACACTATATACACAACCTAGACAACCTCATTCGTTTTGGCGGGTTATTTCCTCCTGTTGCTGTTCATGCAGATATCCGTAAAACTGTACTACTTGGCGTAACACATACTTATGAAGGTGGAGTAATGATGGTACGTGCAAGAGATGATATCTACAACATGAGTGACCTCAAAGGTAAAAAAATCGGTCTTTCAAAAAGTATGAATCAGATCAAAAATGACTGGTGGCGTATTCAAGAAGAGCAAGGAATTGAGATGATGCTTAGAAAGAATGGCATGACTCGTGCAGATGTTGAAATCGTAGAATTCCCTTATGCAGATGACTGGTATAACCTTCCAGAAATGGTAAAAGATCCAATGGACAATGCATCAGAACTGTGGTTAAAACGTGACCATAAGCATGATTTAGCTTTCCGACCGTTAGAAACTGCATTGCTCAATGGAACTGTAGACGCTATCTATAATCAAAGTGGTCCTCTACAGCAACTTTCAGAAGCAACTGGAAAGATTAAGTCTATAGAAGATTTATCTAAGTATCCAGATTGGACTATGCAAGTAGCAAACATCCCTGCAACAATCACTTGTACTGAAGTAATGGCAAAAAAACATCCTGAGCTTGTTGTTGCTTTCTTGAAAGGTATGATCAAAGTTGGTCGTTGGTCAAATAGAAACAAACCTGCTTCTGCAGAGATCCTTGATAAGCAGACTTTCTATCTAGATGTAGAACATACATTACGAGGTATTGAAAAGATGGATATGGTTCCTAATCTCTCCGCACAGAATCTTGCCTCGGTAGAAATAGGTAAAGACTTCATGTTCAGTCATGGCTATATCAAGAATGACTTTGATGTGAATGAATGGGCTGATCCATCATTCTTAGAACAAGCAGCAAGAGAGTTACTTGAAGAAGAGTGGGATAAAAAAACGAAAAGTAAGATTCCTACATACTCAGAAGGACGCATCGGCTAATCCTGACTAAAGGAAGAAATATGTTAAAGAAAGTTCTAACGAGTACCTTATTTACTTCATTATTGGCAGTGAATGCATTTGCCTATGATGTAGAGATGGCAAAAAAGTTTGATGCATTTTATTCAAAGTTTACACCAAAAGTTTTGGCTGACCCTGCACCTACAATAGAGGCTTCTGGAGATGATCTTATGAAGATGATACGTGAAGGCGAGAAATTTACTATTTTAGATGCTCGTACTCCTGCTGAAATGGAGATTATAGGTATTAAGCTACCTAATACATTGGAAATACCTATGGATAAAGTATTTCAAGAGAAAAATCTCAATAGACTCCCTAAAGATGAAAAGATTATTCTTGTGTGTCATTCAGGTTCACGTGTCACTATGATGGCTGCTGGTCTACTTATGCTTGGTTTTAATAATGTAGTGATACTCAAAGGCGGGATCAAAGCTTTTGCTGTCTCTGTTGGTTCTGGTACTGTACCGATTAAATAGACTGAAGAGAGTAGTGAATGAAAATAACGAACTACATGCTTGATATTAGTTTACTTGATAGGTCATTAATAAATTCAATTAGGGGATATAAAATGTTTAAATGGATCATTATTTTTATCTTTTTATCTCCTGTCTTTGCTACCGAACCTGACTTTGGTAAATTTGATGGAACAGGTATTGTGCTTGATCTAAACAATTCTGAGAAAATTGTATTTGGACATAGAACTGATGAACGATTAAGTCCATGTTCCACATTTAAAATACTTAACAGTTTAATGGCACTTGAGTCTAAAGTAGTTCAAGATGAAAATGAGACACTTTCATGGGATGGGGTGGTACGTGAATACCCTTTTTGGAATAAGGATCACTCGATGAGATCTGCGATAAAGGTTTCAACAGTTTGGTTTTATCAAGAGATGGCACGACGAATAGGCTCAAGACGAATGCAACAAATGGTACAAGAGGCACATTACGGAAATACTGACACCTCACAGTCACTTACTGATTTTTGGCTCGGTAACGGTAGTCTACAGATCTCTGCAAATGAACAGATCGATTTCCTTTCTAAACTACTGCGCAATCAGTTAGCATTTTCCAAGCACTCTATAGCAACTGTCAAAGATATAATGAACATAGAAAGAAAGCAGGAGTATACGCTTTCTGGTAAGACAGGTAGTTGTGCTGGGGTTGGGTGGTTTGTAGGTTTCTTAGTAGAAGATAATGTAACAAAAGTTTTTGCTTTCAATATTAAAGGTGCTGGAGCAAGCGGTTCTAAAATAAAAAAAATCGTTATTGAGTATTTAAAATAAAATATTAATTGTAATTACACCTCTGAAGATGTCTGTTAGAAATCCTCAAAAGTTTATCGGTAGTTAACTATTCTTCCTGGTGCCCCACCTGTTCCACTGTTAGTATGACAACTGTTACAGTTGGCTCGACTTGCGGAATGGCTAAAGTCTTTACTCTCATTGACGACAATACCGTCTTTATTAAGAACTTCTACCTTATAGGTTGCACTTTTTAAAAGCGCTCTTGTGGCAAAATTTCCACTTCCTTGAACTGCTTTGATGATGCTTTCATTGAAGTTGCTTTCTTCTATCAAACGTATGGTGCTGTATTTTACATCGTTTCCATAGATCGTTCCGGCAACGGCTAATGAGTCTCCATGGCAACTGATACAGTCTGCTCCATTATTATGTGAATTATTAGCAACACTAGAGTAGATGTCTGTTGGCTCTAAAATCTGTACGGCAAAACTCAAGCGCGCTGTATTGTTAGAAGTGTCTGTGGCAATAATCGTGACGTCATAGAGATTTTGAGCAGCGGTAGAGGAGTAAAAAGGAGCATCTATAAATGATAAAACTGCACTTTGTGAGATAGAAAAATAAGGACTATTTTCTAAGCTATACGTGACTAGAGAGTTGTCTGTTGCATCAAAAGATTCTATTGCAGTAACACCTTGTTTGGCACCATAAACAGTATCACTAAATGAAAATACTGGATTAGAATTATCTTCTTCAGCAATATCAAGTATCTCAATATTTATAAGTAAATCAGTACTATTTAAAGCACTGTCTGTCGCAGTAATAGTTACTTGATAGGCATTGGAATTTGTTTGTGAATAGCTTGGAGAATAGAAAAAACTCAGTGAACCATCTTGAGTAATTTCATAGGCAGTATTTTGAACACTATAAGTAATAGAAGAACTGTCCGTTGCAGAAAATTTTGCAATGAAATTTGAGCCTTCGTTAAGTTGTAAATCTGTGTTTTTTGTGTCAAAAACTGGCGCGGTTGTGTCAGCAGTAGGTTGGTTGTTGATTGGGGTACTACTATTTTCATCATCAGTTATTGACTTGTCCTCTATCGTCTCTTGACAAGCACTCAAAAGAAGAAGCAGTAATATAGATATTATTGAAGTTATTTTTTTCATAAAAATCCTTGAATTTAAGCTACAATATAACCTATTTTTAATTAGATTATGACTTCTACTCTCTTATTTATATCTTAGTTACAAAACTTAGATATAATCATCATAATTAATATTTCTTTAAAGGAATCGTACATGAAAGTACCTTTTTATCGAGTTCAAAGTGGTAAAGATGAGTTAAAAGCTATTGAAGACATTTTAAGTGGTAAGTCTTATGAGGCTGTTGAAGATCTTGAAGCCGCTTTTGAAGATTATGTAGGTGCGTCTTATGCAGTCGCAACTTCACATGGGACTTCAGCACTTCATTTAGCAATGTTGGCGATTAACCTTAAACGTGGGGATAAAGTTTTATGTTCTGTAAACTGTGCACCTGATGTTCCTGAAGTGGTACGTCATTTTGACGCAGAGCCTGCATTTATTGATATTGAAGAAGATTCTTATCTTATGAATCTTGATAAGCTTGAAGCCTATCTTGAAGACAATCAATCTAAAAAACTAAAAGCCGTTATTATTACGCATTTAGCGGGACGTATTCCAGATTTAGAGAGACTTTACAATATCGCTAAACTGTATGATGTGAAAATTATTGAAGATGCGACAGATGCCTTAGGTTCAACCTATAAAGGTGAAAAAATTGGCTCTACTGGCGCAGATATTACCTGTTTTGCCTTTGCTTCACATCTGAAAAGTTCAGTGGTTAATGGTGGTATGTTGGTCAGTGAAGATGAGGCGCTAATAGAGCGTGTTAAACTGCTTCGTACCCACGCCATGACACAACTAGATGAAAACTTAGAGTATATTTATGATGTCACAGATATCGGTAATAGATATACAATGAGTGAGGTGGAAGCTGCTTTTATCGGCGCGCAATTAACACGTCAAGATGGTGTTGTTTCTCGTCAAAGAGAGATCGCTGCAATATATAGAGACAAACTCAAAAATGTTGACCATGTTCAGCTTCCTGATGAATGTGAAGACCACTCTTATGCACTGTTTATTATTAAGATTGATAAAAACAGAGATTCATTTGCGCGTGAATTACTTAAAAAAGGAATTGAAACAGGATTGCACTTTATTCCTCTTCACCTTTTATCATACTACAAATCAAAATATTCATTACGTATTAATGATTTTCCAGTGGCGCTTAAAAACTATCAACAAATTTTGAGTATTCCACTGTTTTCTGCGATGAGCGATAAAGAGATTGATTATGTTGTTAAAGTTATTAAAGAGATTGCACAAACACGTGTATGAGTAAAAAATTAACTGCTTGGGGTGAGCGCTATCT
>JADGDM010000064.1:13517-15402 GCA_016744905.1 Sulfurimonadaceae bacterium
ATCTTTATGCGCCCTCTATTTTCCAAAAACTACTTTCTATCTTCCTTCTTCCCTTGAGTTTTCTTTACTGCTCCATTGCCTACCTTCGTTTTGTATTTACCAAAGAGATTGACCTGGGTATCAAAGTGATTAGTATTGGTAACTTAAGTGTTGGGGGTAGTGGAAAAACCCCCTTAGTCAGCGCGCTTGCTCCTAGGTATGAGCAGTCGGCTGTTGTCTTACGCGGTTATGGAAGACGTTCAGAAGGTTTGGTTGTTGTTAAAGACTTTGACTCTATTTTATGTGACGTCGAAGTTAGTGGTGATGAAGCGATGATTTATGCGCATAAATTAGTAAACTCTATTGTTATTGTCAGTGAAGTACGAGAAGATGGAATTTTAAAAGCCAAAGAACTTGGGGCTAAGATTGTTTTTTTAGATGATGGATATGGAAAACACCATATTAAAAAACTTGACTTCTTGATTGAAGTCTCTACTCCAAATCAGTTTTGTTTGCCCTCTGGTGCATATAGAGAGAGACTTTATGCTTCAAAAAAAGCGATCTTTTTAAAAGAAGAGCGTGATTTTAAAAGATCAACAACTCTGATAAACCCACGTAATCGTATGAGTTTAGTTACTGCCATAGCGCGCCCACAAAGATTGGATAAATACCTGCCTGAAGTACTTAATAAACACTATTTCAGTGATCATTATTTTTTTACTAAAGAAGAGTTGAAAATGATTATAAAAGAGGATAATGTGGACTCTTTACTCGTTACTTACAAAGATTTGGTTAAAATTTTGCCCTTAGAACTTCCAACAAGTCTTTTAGACTTAGAACTTGAAGTAGAACAACATGTGTTTGAGCACATAAACAATTATATAAAAGATGAATTATGAAACAACAAATTGAGACAGTTAAAACACTACTTGAGGCCTTACCATTTATTAAAGAATTTAATGAGGAAATTGTAGTCATTAAGTATGGCGGATCGGCACAAACCTCTGAAGAGTTAAAAGAGCGTTTTGCTCAAGATATTTTATTGATGTATTTAGTGGGACTCAAACCAGTTATCGTTCATGGTGGTGGTAAGAAAATTACAGATATGTTAGAAATTATGAAAGTTGAAACAAACTTCTTAGAAGGTCAGCGCGTTACGAGTAAAGAAGATATGCGTATCGTTGAGATGGTACTAAGTGGTGAAATAAATAAAGAGATTGTTTCACTGCTTAATTGTCATGGAGCTAAGGCCATTGGTATTAGTGGTAAAGATGCTCACTTTATCAAAGGTGAGGCAAAAGATTTCTCTAAATGGGGATTTACAGGAAATATTACCAGTGTAGACTCTAAAGTAATCTGTAATCTTATACGTGAAAAATTTGTACCAGTTATCGCACCTATTGCGGCGGCTGAAGAGATGGGACATCCTGGGTTTAATATTAATGCTGACTTGGCGGCTTCACAAGTTGCCAAAGCTATTGGTGCAAATAAAATTGTATTTTTAACCGACACCGCAGGTGTCCTTGATAAAGATAAAAATCTTCTATCGAGTCTTAGTAAGGCAGATGTTGAGGCACTTAAAAAAGATGGCACTATTCATGGTGGCATGGTGCCAAAAGTAGATGCTTGTTTAGAAGCGGTTGAGGGTGGTGTCAAAAAAGCACACATCATTGATGGGCGTATAGAACACTCTATACTTTTAGAACTTTTCACCTCTTCGGGTGTGGGAACTGAAATTACAGCTTAGTTCAGAAGCCCATATTTATATAATAATTTTTATTTGAGTTTTAAAATGGTAAAATCCGTTAATTAAATTCAAATGGCCTAAACTATGAAAAAAATCATCTTTTCAACAGTAGCACTTCTGCTTACAATAGAGTTAAATGCTGATAACAACAGTATAGAC
>JADGDM010000065.1 GCA_016744905.1 Sulfurimonadaceae bacterium
CCACGCTCTTTAGCATAGACCTCATAGGGCAAATTTAAAATATTGTATTCTGGAGGCAAATCCTGTGAAGGATAAATTTTCCACTGTTTTGGTTGTTTAGCCGCCAATTTCATAGAGATCATTTTACCAAGTTGGTAGGCTTCTTGTAAGGTGGTATGACCTTTATGAATATAGACATGAAGATGACCATCCGTTTTAGTTTTAAAAGCTGTAAAGTTGATATATCCCTCTTCTCGTAGTAGAAGTTGTGCTTTATGATAAAAGCGTTCAGGGTCTCTCCCATTGTAATCGATTACAATATTTTCAACTTTATTATGTTTATTAATCAGTGAATGTGCTAAGGTGACGTCACCTTTTAGATGCTGGTTGATAAGTGACTGTGTCAATTTTTTTTCAACTTTTTCATACTTGTTATAGTAGGTTTTACCCTTGAATACAAGTTTGTCAACCACACTGTCTTTCTTTTCCCAGTAGTGGTCGTCGAGCATTTTAATAAGTTTCATATCTAAGCTTGTCATAGCTGATCCTTAGTTTTTTAGTAAGTTGACTGTTCGTAAATTACAAAGTCTTGAGCTAAGATTTTCAACTCTGCTTTAATTTTAGCTTGGTTTGCTTCATTATTAATATCGTCTAAAGTATCTGCTATTTTTCCAGCGATAATTTCAAATTCTTTCTCTTTCATACCTCGAGAAGTCAATGCTGGTGAACCAACACGAATACCTGAAGTAACAAAAGGAGAACGTGTTTCACCTGGAACAGTATTTTTATTTACTGTGATACCTGAACGTGTTAACGCGGCATCGGCATCTTTCCCTGAGAACTCTTTATCTAAAAATGATACTAGAACCAGGTGATTATCTGTTCCACCTGAAACAACATCATAACCACGTTTCATTAATACGTCTGCTAAAACAGCTGCATTTAGTTTAACTTGTTTTGCGTAAGTTTTCCACTCAGGAGATAAATTATATTTAAAACCTACTGCTTTTGCTGCAATAACGTGTACTAATGGACCACCTTGTAGACCTGGGAAGATTGCAGAGTTTACTTTCTTAGCAATATCTTCATCATTCGTCATGATCATACCACCACGAGGACCGGCCAATGTTTTGTGCGTTGTTGTTGTAACAACATCTGCATATGGAAATGGGCTAGGGTGCTCACCAGCAGCTACAAGTCCAGCGATGTGTGCGATATCAGCAAAAAGAATAGCGCCTACTTCATCAGCAATTTCTCTGAATTTCTTAAAGTCAATTTCGCGTGCATAAGCAGAAGCTCCACAAACAATAATTTTTGGTTGAGTAATACGAGCAATATCTAAAACACGCTCATAGTTAATACGACCATCAAGTTCAACACCATAAGTAAATGATGAGTAGTTTTTACCAGAAAAACTTGGTTTAGAACCATGAGTAAGGTGACCACCATGAGAGAGGTCCATTCCTAAAATCTTCTCACCAGCCTTAAGTAGTGCTGCGTAAACGGCACCATTGGCTTGTGATCCTGAGTGTGGTTGAACATTCGCAAAGTTACACTCAAATAGTTTACAAGCTCTATCAATTGCCAGTTGTTCTACACCATCAGCATACTCACAACCACCATAATAACGTTTTGCAGGATAACCCTCAGCATATTTATTTGTAAAAACTGAACCCATTGCTTCCATAACTGCAGGAAGTGTAAAGTTTTCAGATGCAATCATCTCAAGGTGATCAGTTTGTCTCTCTAACTCTTGCTCACATAGATCAAATATTTCTTTATCGTACTCTTTTAAAAAACTCATTTTAATTCTCCTCTTCTTCTTGATTATTTTCATTGACTAATGGTTTCATTGCTGGAAACAATAAAACATCTCTAATTGAGTGTTCATTGGTTAGCAACATAACCAATCTATCCATCCCAATACCTTGACCTGCTGTTGGTGCCATTCCGTATGAAAGTGCATTTACAAAATCCATATCCATCTCATGGGCTTCATCATCTCCACCCTCTTTAGCCTCACCTTGACCTTCAAAGCGCGCTAGCTGATCAAGAGGATCATTAAGCTCCGAGAAGGCATTGGCAATTTCACGACCAGCGATAAACAGCTCAAATCTGTCTGTTAGCTCTGGATTTTCATCATTACGGCGCGCCAGTGGAGAAATTTCAACTGGATACATCGTAATAAAAGTGGGATTGATCAGTTTCTCTTCAACATATTCGTCAAAAAGTTCACCTTGAAGTTGACCCAAGTTCATAGTAGGTTTCACATCAATATGTTTCTCTTTACAAAATGCAAGAATTTTTTCTTTATCATTTGTAATGTCGGCAGGTACTCCACCAACAGTAGTTAGTGATTCAATCAATGGTATCTCAGCAAATTGTGAGTAATCAACGGACATTTCTGCATAAGGAAGAACTGTAGGAAGATCAAGGTGTTTGAAAAGATATTCAAAATACTCTTTAGTGATCTCAATTAAGTCTTTATATGTTTTATAGGCCCAGTAAAATTCAATAGAAGTAAACTCAGGATTATGAGTAGCATCCATACCTTCATTTCTAAAGTTTCTATTGATCTCAAATACTGCTTCAAATCCACCAACAATAAGACGTTTAAGATAAAGCTCCGGTGCAATACGAAGATATCTATCGACGCCAAGTGCATTATGATGCGTTACAAAGGGCTTAGCATTCGCTCCACCTGCAATAGGGTGCATCATAGGTGTTTCAACTTCTAAAAATCCCTTGTCTTCAAAGAAACGACGCGTTAAAGAGATTACTTTTGAACGGATATGAAATGTTTTACGCACTTCTGCATTCATGATAAGGTCTAGATAACGTTGACGATATCTAAGCTCTTTATCTGTTATACCGTGAAATTTTTCAGGTAGTGGAGAAATCGCTTTAGTTAAAACTTTAAAGGCATTGACGTGTAAAGAGAGTTCTCCTTTATTTGTTACAAAAGGGTAACCGTGAACTTCAACAATATCACCAACTTCAACGGTTTTTTTAAAGACATCATTATAGTAGCCCTCAGGAAGATTATCACGCGCTACATATATTTGTAACATACCACTTTCATCTTCGATTTTTAAAAAGCTGGCCTTTCCCATAAGTCTGAAAAATTTAATACGTCCACTAACGATACTAACACGATTTTCATCCCTTCTGTCTTCTAACTTTTCGATATCTGAATTGATACTATTAAATTGTGCTACGGTGGTGTCACGCTTTGAGTCATTATCATAAGGATTATAACCCAGTTCTTTAAGCTTATTTGCTTTTTCGATTCTCTGTTGAATATATTGGTTTTCAAAAGCCAAGTAGTGTTCCTTTATTTAGTTAAATTATTGACAGTTTTTACAAATGCCATAGATTTGCATTGAGTGGTCATTCATCTTAAAGCCTAAAGAGTCAGCAATTTCATGCTGTCTCTTTTCAATAGAATCATCTACAAATTCTGTAATGTCTCCACACTCTGTACAAATCATATGATCATGATGATCTTTCGCACCAAGTTCATATTTCTTTCCTTGTGCACCAAATGAAAGAGAGGTGACAAGATTAGAGTCTTCGAGTAAAGAGAGAGTTCTATAAATAGTAGCAATTCCTGTTTTTAATTCAGGTGCCTTATCTTGAATAAGATGATGTAAGGACTCTGGCGTCAAATGTTCATCTGAATTGTAAAGAGTGTTTAAAATAACTTCTCTTTGGATAGTGAATTTTAGACCATTTTTTTTCAATAATTGTTTAAATTCTTCTAGTAAGTTATCATATTCAATGGTTTTAGTTGAAAAGTTTGTAGATATTGGCATGTCTTTATTTATCCTCTTGTGAATTTCTTAGAATCGCATCATCAACTTGTTTAATAATGTCTTCTGCTTTTTCATTAACTTTAATGGAAACTTCTTTATTGACAGCTGCTTGAGCAGTTTTTTGCAGGTGATCTACACTTTCATTAATATCTTCAACCACATCAATAGGATCGATTTTCATAATGATAGCACCTGTTTCAACAAGAACAGGAAAGAGAATACTGCTTGACATCATAGGTTCTAGATTGGTTCTAATAGTTTTGATATTGTAAATAGAAAAAGCGATAACAGCACCAATTAAAAAGAATTTTCCAGACCCTAAGATAAATCCAAAAATTTTATCTACTGGACCAAGACCACTTAATTTACTTAATTTTTTAAACACCAGTCCAAGGGCAATCATACTGATCCAAAAGATAGCTAAGGTGAATAAAAAGCCAGTAAAACTGACGGCACTTTCACTTTCAAAATGAAAAATAGTGTCGTTAAGAAGTTGTCCAATTGAACTACCAATCCTTGATGCTACAAAGATACCACCAATGATTCCAATAAGCCCAAAGAGCTCTTTGAAAAAACCGTTTAATATTCCTTTTAAACCTAAAAGTAGAATAATAACACCTACAATAAGGTCAAATAAGTTTACGTCCATTTATATTTTCACTTTAATTCGATTTTTTCCATCTTTTTTGGCTTCATAGAGTGCTTGATCAGCTCTGTCTATGATATCTTCAGCTGTCTCGTCTTTTTGAATCACGGTTGCTCCGATACTTACGGTAACATGAATAGATTCTTCTTTGTATAAAAGTTTATTAGTATCTACTGTTGCTAGAATTCTTTGAGATATTTTTTCACATGTGTCTTTGTCAATTCTATTTAATATGATAATAAACTCTTCCCCACCATAACGAAAGATTTTGTCTCCATCTCGGAGAATCTTTTTTAAGACATTAGATATAAAAACTAAAACCTTGTCTCCAATGACATGACCATACTTATCATTGACCAATTTAAAGTCATCAATATCCAACATCATTAAATGCATATTATTTTCATCTTTAACGTGAGAAGAGGCTTTTTCTAAATAGCTTTGTAGGGTTCTTCTGTTGAAAACTCTTGTTAAAGGATCTAAATTTGACTTCGTTTCAAGTTCAATAACCTTATTGACCAATTCTGATATTTTATCATTGGCTCTTTGAACTTCAGTATCTAAAACTGAGTGGGCTTTTTCAAATTGTTCATTAAAGGCAGTAGTATTAATTAGCTCTGTTTTCGATTCACCATAAATAGTATTTTCATTATCAGAAGCTTTTGAAATTCTTTGATTGCTGTTGGCGAATTCATCAATACTCTCTTGAGCGATCTCTTTATACTCATCTTCAAATGTAACTTGTTGTGAGTGAAAGTCATAAGGGAGGTCAAGATTTGTTTCTAGGATTTTTTTTGCGATGTCATGTAAATAGTCAATAAGTACTTCAGGTTTAATAGTTGTACTGTTGTCAATATGGCTAATAGTTTCGTTATAAACATCAGTAACTAAAGCTTTAGCACTATCTTTATTCATTTAAACTCCCATGCATCTATATTTTAGGCAATTATACATTTTTACAACATAAAATTTGCTTTGACTTAATCTTAAATATAAGTTAGCAGTAATTTAATGAGTAAAATTTATTTTATTTTGCTAGAATTGCGTTAGTAAATTTTAGAGTAATTTTAAAGGTAATAACAATGAGTATCTGGACACCATCAAGTTGGAGAGATCTTCCAATCTTACAACAACCAACATATCCTGACGCAGCTGACTTAAAGAGAATCACAAGTGAATTGAAAAATTATCCGCCATTGGTATTCGCTGGTGAAGCACGTACGCTAACATCACAACTAGCAAAAGTTTCTCGCGGAGAGGCTTTTTTACTACAAGGTGGGGACTGTGCTGAAAGTTTTTCAGAGTTTCATGCAGATAATATCCGTGACACTTTTAAAGCTTTAATGCAGATGTCTGTTGTTATGACTTTCGCAGGTGGATTACCAGTAGTTAAGGTTGGTAGACTTGGTGGTCAATTTGCCAAGCCACGTTCATCAAATGATGAAACGATTGACGGGGTAACACTAGACAGTTATCGTGGAGATATCATTAATGGTATTGACTTTACTTCTGAAGCACGTGTACCAGATCCTCAACGTATGATTCAAGCGTATAATCAAGCGGCAGCAACAGGTAACCTTCTACGTGCTTTTGCATCAGGTGGATTAGCAGACCTTCATCAGGTACATAAGTGGAATTTAGACTTTGCACATCAAGGTGAATTGACAAAAAAATATGAAACGCTAGCACATCAAATTGAACAGTCTTTACAGTTTATGGAAGCATGTGGTGTAACATCTAAAACATATAGAACATTACGTGAAACAGACTTCTATACATCACATGAAGCGCTTCTTCTAGAGTATGAAGAAGCTTTTACCCGTCAAGACTCTATTACAGGTGAGTGGTATGATGTATCATCACATATGTTATGGATTGGTGATAGAACACGTCAACTTGATGGCGCACATGTAGAGTTTTTAAGTGGTGTAAATAATCCTATTGGTCTAAAAGCTGGACCATCAATGGAACCAGATGACCTTATCCGTTTAATTGATAAAATCAATCCTGACAACATTGAAGGTAGAATGAATATTATCGTTAGAATGGGTGCGAATAAAGTAGGTGATGGTATGCCTGATCTTATCAAAGCCGTTGAACGTGAAGGTAAAAAAGTCGTATGGTCTTGTGATCCTATGCATGGTAATACTATTAAGGCCAGTAATGGTTACAAAACACGTCCTGTTGATGCAATCCTTACAGAGATGAAACAGTTTTTCCAAGTTCATAAAGCTGAAGGAACTCACGCTGGCGGTGTTCATTTAGAGATGACGGGTAAAAATGTTACTGAATGTATTGGTGGGGTTTTCCAAATCACTGAAGAAGATCTGTCTAGTCGTTATCACACACACTGTGATCCACGTTTAAATGCGGATCAAGCACTTGAATTGGCATTTCTAATTAGTGACTCATTGAAAGAAGCAAGAAGTTAACCAACAGTCTTGTTTGTTAACTAAAGCACGAATTTTGTGCTTTTTAAGATAAAGAGGCCAAGCCTCTTTATTGTTCTACGTTAGAGATTTTCCATCATACGAATTAATTCATCAGGTTTATTAGAATACTGCATCGCACTCTCTTTTGTAATAGTATTTTTACCCAAATTGTCCATCAACTCTTGTGTCTGAGTCGTCATACCTGTAGCACTTTGATTTAACTGCATTGCAGAGTAAATTTGATGTACTTTATCTTCACGAACCAAATTGGCAATAGCTGGATTGGTAATCATAATTTCTTGAACAGCAACACGTCCACCACCAATACGTGGAAGTAAAACTTGTGATACAACTGCAACGAGAGATGTTGAAAGTTGTGCACGAATTTGAGGTTGTTCATCACCAGCAAATACATCAACAATACGGTTAATTGTTTGTGGTGCGGAGTTGGTATGCAGTGTTCCAAAAACCAAGTGACCAGTTTCAGCAGCTGTCATAGCCGCTTCAATAGTTTCACGATCACGCATTTCCCCAATCAGAATAATATCTGGATCTTGACGAAGAGCACGTTTTAATGATTCTGAAAAGCTTGCTGTATCTGGACCAACTTCACGTTGAGAAAAAAGTGATTTTTTATTTTTATGAACGAATTCGACAGGCTCTTCAACGGTAATAATATGTTTTGGCTCTGTAATGTTTATCTCATTAAGCATTGCTGCGAGTGTGGTTGATTTACCAGAACCAGTTGGCCCAGTGATAAGGATAAGACCTTTTTCGCGTTTAATCATCTCTTTAAAGATACTTTTTGCATTAAGTTGATCTAGTGAAGGGATGTCGGTAGGAATAATACGGAAGGCACAAGCAATGTTCCCCATTGTTTTATAGTAGTTAGCACGGAAACGTCCAATATTAGGAAGTTCTACTGCATAATCTAACTCATTGTACTCTTCAAAATCATTTTTTTGTTTCTCTGTTAACAGTGCGTAAGACATCTCTTCAATCATTTTACCATCTAAGACAGGGAGATTGAGTGCTACAAGTTTTCCATCAATACGAATCTGTGGTTCTGAACCCGAAACAAGATGCAGATCTGATGACTTATAGGCAACAACACTCTTTAATAGTTTTCTTATATCTAATACTTGACTCATAAAAATATTCCTTCATATTTGCTTTGATTAAATCCAACAACTATCTTATCATCAAACTCTATAACAGGGCGCTTAATTAAAAGGTTTTCACGTGAAAGATAAGATATCTTCTCATTATCACTCAGATTTTTTTCTTTAAGCTTTAGATTTCTGTAGGTAGTTGAGCGCGCATTAAAAAGTTCTAGAAGACTTGAACCTTCTAGCCAGCGCGTTACATCTTCTTTTGTTACGACTGTCTGCTTAAAGTCAGTTAGTTCATAGTCTAGATTATTTTCTTTAAAAAACTTGAGTGCTTTTTTAACACTGTCACAGTTTTTAATACCAAAAACTTTAATCATATTGAATTACTCTATAATTTTTGGAACGATAAAAAAACGATCAGCACTGTTGGGTGCATGATTTAAAATATCATCATTAATTTTAGATACACATGTTGGAGTATCCTCTCTTGTGATAGTACTTAGATTACTCATGCTGAAAGTGTCACTGACATCTTGTGTGTCGAGCTCACTAAGATTGTCAACAAAAGCAACAATTTCACTTAGTTGTTCAATGACTTCTTCTCTATTTTTTTCATCAATGTGTAAATGAGAAAGTTTCTCTAATCTACTTAATAGTACGTCGTCTACTTGCATAATACCCTCATATTAATATATTTGTATAGATTGTATCATAAAGTAAGTTTTGTTAACTTCATATTAACTTCTTATTGGATATTATTTCGAAAATATTATTATATATGAGGAGTTGTCTTGAGTTTAAAAGAGAACATTGAGATGGTAAAAGATGAGTTAAATTCAGAAGAGAAATTTTTTGAAAATGCTGTAAAAACTGAGCGTTTTGTTAAAAAGTACAAAAATGCACTTATTGGTACTGTTGTTGCAGTCGTTGTTGTTATCGGTGCTAATGCACTTTATACAAGTAATATGAATAAGAAAATTGTTGAATCAAATACACTTTATGATACTTTAATTACTGATGCAACAAATCAGGCAGCACAAGATAAGTTAAAAGTACTTAATCCTGATCTTTATGACCTATGGAAACTCTCTCAAGCTATTGCCTCTAATAATATAGACAATTTGAAAATCTTAAAGTCTTCAAAAGCAGTTGCAGTATCTGATTTAGCAACCTACGAAGTAGCATCACTAGAAAAAAATCCAACACAGATGAATAGTTATTCAGTAAAACAAGATGCTATTTATAAAGAGTTAGCATTGGTTCAAAGTGCGCTTCTTCTAATGAATGAAGATAAAATTGATTTGGCACATGACAAATTGTCCCAGATCTCTTCAACTTCATCACTCTATAAAGTTTCAAAAATGCTTATGCATTACGGTGTGAAATAAGCTTATATATGCGTACTATTCTTTTACTAAGTGTCTCTCTTCTTTTTGTAATACTCTTTTCTGCTTGTAGCTCAAAAGAGTATTATGAACCAAAACATATTGATGGAGAACGAGAAGCCAACTATCTTTTAGATAACTCTATCGTTGATACTACCTCAAGTGGCGCGCTATTAGAAAACAGATCTGTTTTATCTCATGAAGGTATTATTGATGTTAAATTACCTGTTGGCTATAGACTATTAGGTTCATCTCAAGAGTGGATTATCTCTGCGAGTATCGATGGTGAGTTACTACTGTTAGCCAAAAATGGAAGTGATAATAATCAGACATTGTCATTAAAAAAGACGATTGCTACTGCATCCGTCCAAGATGATATTGTTGCGGTAGTCTTTGCTACGAATGAGATGGCACTTTACTCTTTAGCAACAAAATCTTTACTCTTTAAAGAGCAGGGAAATGCTACTGTCGCAGTAGATACCCGTATTACACAGCCATACTTTTTAAATGAGTTGGTACTTTTTTTAAGTTTGGATGGTAAAGTAGTTATTGTAAATTCAAACAGTAGTGAAAAACTAAATTCAATGATTGTTTCTAGTGAAGACAATTTTAATAATATCATCTATTTTAATGTTATTGATAATAACATGCTTGCAGCTACGAGTTATAAAATTCTCTCCATTGGTGAGAAAGAAATTCGTCAAAAATATGAACTTCGTGATATCGTTTATGATACTAAAGGTGTTTGGATAAGTACCAAACAAGGAGAGGTTATTTCACTCTCTTCTACCTTAGAGTTTCGTTCCAAAGTAAAGTTTCCATTTGCGCACTTCATTGGAATGATTGTTAGTGATAAGATTTATCTTCTTGAAAAAGAGGGATATTTAATTGTATTGGATAAAGATATGATTGATTATCGTGTTTATGAAGTTGATCTTGATGATGGGTATGTTTACGTTGGTAAAGATCGTTTTTATATTCATGACGCTGTGTTAGCACTGGATTCCAATATTACACAATGATTTCTAAAGAGTTAGAAGCATTTTTTGAATATATTTTAATTAATAAATCATTTTCAAAAAACAGCCTTTTAGCTTATAAATCTGATCTACTTACCTTAGAAAAACTTTATGCTGCGCCTCTCATTAATCTTGATACCACTTCAGTTTTTACTTTACTGTCAAAAATCGATAATAAAAGAACACTCAATCGTAAACTCTCTGTCTTAAACAGCTTTTTTGAATTTTGTCATAAAAATAGTTTTAGAGATGAAGCCATAAAATTACAGCAATCTAAATTACCTAAACAACTACCCCATTTTATTTCTCATGAATTTATTATGCAATCTATTGAAGATATTGATATTACAACATGGATGGGGTTACGTGACAAGGCCTTGATACTCTTTTTATATGCAACCGGTTCACGTATTAGTGAGGCCTTGAATTTACGAAGAGAAGATATCGAAGGTGAATGGCTTCGTATTACGCAGGCCAAAGGAGATAAACAGCGACTGGTTCCTATTGCACATAGCGCGCTAAAGGTTTTAAATCATTACGATGAACTGTCACCATTTGATAATGAATTTATGTGGGTGAATTATAAGGGTGGCGTTTTAAGTCGTATTAGTGCTTTCAAAATCACAAAAAAATATTTAGGTGTTTCTCCTCATGTTTTGAGACACTCTTACGCTACGTCACTTATTAGTGGTGGGGCCGACTTAAGGATAGTACAAGAGCTTCTAGGACATGTCTCTTTACTGACTACTCAAATTTATACACATGTACAAAAAGAGAGTTTAAAAGAGACCTTAGAAGCTTGTCATCCGATGGCAAAATTACATATATAGGTTTTAAGACTATTCTATTTATCATCTTTTTTCTTTTTTGAACTAAATAGTTGAAAAGGGTAGGTGATGGTTCTTTTTAAGATATTGAAAGGTGCGGAAATAATATCTTTGGCTAAGGCATTGGTTATTTCAGGATCTTCTGATGTTCCACTCATATTAACAGAAGTTGAGATACTCCCATCATCGCCCAATAAAATATAACCAACCACAGGTATCTTGGCAAGGGTACTTCCTAAATCTGTTTTCAAAAAGAGATCCACATTGAGTTTGTCAGTGTTTAAATTCAGGTAACCTTTTCCTTTAATATCCAACTCCTTAGAGTCCAATGATATGTCATTAAATGATACATTTCCTTCATCATAGGTAAAACCGGTATAGGCTTTTATAGTTTTTAATCCATTACCATTGTAGTCAGGTAATTTGAACGAGGCGAGTGAAGGAATGGTATTTACAAAGGCTAGAAGATTGTTTAAAACAAGGTAGTCTTTAATGATAGTATCATCAACACGTGCAATACCACTGAATTTAGAAAAATTACCACTCATCGCAAATGAGAAAGAGCCGTGCTGCATCTGAGCGAGTGCAAACAGCTCATTCATATATATATCACTGAAGTCTTGTCCATAAAGATAAAATGATTGATCTTTATATTCTAGGTTGGCATAGCCCAGTTTATGATAAAGTTCTAAATGAGTGAGACCTGAACCTATTTTTAATATAATTGCATCTGCAATGGCTTTTCGCTCTTCACTAATATAAATATAACTATTAGAAGCATATATCTCAATACGCTGACTATTTTCCTCTTCTGAAAAATCATGTTCAGCAAGATATCTAATTATTTCATGAAAGTTAAACCCAACATTTTTAGATTCAACAACAATGTCTTTTGCTATATTGATATCTACACGATTATTAAGTCTAACCTCGACATTCTCTTCATTAATTTCAGCTTTAATATAGTATTCATATATTGGTTCACCATTTTGAACTACTAGTGCATAAGGATAGGTGATTCTAGAACTTATTTTATAAGGTTTTTTACCATCATTAGAGTGAAGTTTGATTTTTCCTTTAGAAAGATTATAGTCTTGTAGAATTTTTGAATATTTATAAAAGGTAGATATATCTTTGATATCTGCATACCAACCTTCACCTTTTGTTTTAAACTTTGTATGAAAACTAGGTATAGTGATATGTAGTTCACTATTGATATTTTCTAAATTGACATCCGTTTTTTCTTCATAATCAATAAGTGAACCAAACTTTGGATGATTGACTTGTGTATCTGAGAGTGTTAATTTACCGTCTCTGTTCAGAAAATTATAATATCCATCAACATTACTATGAACTATGTCATTAAAATTAAAACCACTGTCTAAGATATTTAGATCTGTAGGTGTAATTTCTACTTCTGTAGGATTTAAGAGAAAGTCTAGACCATTAATCGACCAACGACTAAGTTCTTTAGAACTAATCTTTACATTGGAATCAAATATAAGTTTCATGGGCGTATTTGTTTGTTTGGTATGAATTCCTTCGAAGTTAAGTTGTAATAAATCAACATCCAAGTCAGCAAATAGTTTTTTGAAGTCAACATTTCCTGTTAACAGTGCATCGATATTCTGATTCACCTTCATAAACGTTGTTGGAACCTCTGCTTTAAGTGTTTCTAAATCAAACAAAGTATTGATGGGATCAAGAGTAATCTTATTATTATTATAGTTCCATTGAGACTGGCTTAGTTCAACCTTATCACCACTCTTCTTATCCAGAAAATATTTTATTTTTAGTGGGTTTTTTACTACTTCTGCTTGAATTTCACCTTGCGTACCAACCAATATCTTTTGTGCTGTTAAATTAATAGTCCCTTTGAATTTTTTAAGATCAATGGTTCCATTTACTTCAGCTTGTGCCCAGTCTTGATAATTTACAATAAGGTGATCAAGTGAGAGATCTGTATTTTTTAAAGTGACTTCACCATCTGTAATATTCAGATCAACACCATTGTAGTTAATCTCCCCCTTAGGTAATTGATATTTACCATAGGCAGTTAGTTCTATTTTATTCAGTAGAATTTTTAAGTACTGGTCAACATGGGTTGCTCCACTATGTTGTATCAATGGAATATCTAAATCATAATAATTTAGAACACTTAAGAGGTTTTGATCTAATGAGGCATAAGTATTAATATATATATGTAGCGGTATTCGCTTATTGTTAAAGTCAATGTAAACCCATGTTTTTTCTATGTCGTAATTGTAAAATGTTGCATCAACAGGGATTATATAGAGTTTTCCTTCTGAAAAAATGATTTCAACCGTTTTCCCCTTAATTGGTTCACCATCTTCTTGAAAAGTGTATTCAACATCTTTAAGTCTGAGGTGGGCAAACACACTTTTGAGTAAATCAATATCAGGATCATCTAAATTAATATGAAGAGTAGCCTGTGTTAAGTTTATCTCTTTAGCAATGGCATATTCATCTATCCATGGTGTAACTAAAGGTGACAATCCAAAAAGTGAAACAATTTCTTTTACAGAACTCAGGGTACTTGGATTTTCAATGGCAAAGTCAAGATTGTCTAAACTGGCGCGCCCATACAAGTAAAAGTGGGTAAAGCTATTTAGATTAATATCAAAGTTTATACGTGAATTTAGATTTTCTAAATCAAATATAATATCACCTATAACAGTCACGTTTTTATCGAAATAGCGCGCTTGATTAACTTGGATATTGTAGTATCCATCACAAAAGTTGAGTGTTGAGTCTAATGAAAATTTATCAGAGTCTATTTTTAAATAGTTTTTGCTCTCTTTGGCGTAACGAAAGCTTGCATGTACATCACCTATATTAATATTCTGAATATGAACGTATTCAACCCAATCTCTAAAAAGCTTAATACCAAAAAGTACATTCTTGATTTTTTTACGGTTGATTTCAGGAGTTTTACTCTTGTTACTAACTGTAACATTAATTTCATCAATACTTATGAAGAGTTTTTCATTCCATTTTATGTATACTTTTGTCAATTGTAGATTAGGTAGAATTAGTTTATCAAGATCTAAACCAATACGCAATGTAAAAAATACAATAAAAAAAGATAAAAATATGAATATTAAAAAGTCTACAATAATAGTGTGGATATTAGAAATAGTTTTACTAATGGCCTTATCGTTCATGTACTACCTAAATCAAAAAGTTGTTACGAGCAAAGTACTGCATATTCCTCAAGGCTCTATTGGTAAAATTATAGCACATTTAGGTAAGAGAAATGAGGCAGTTTATACATTTGATAAGTATATTCTCTCCTTTATAGGTTTGCCTCAGTCTGGATGGATTCAACTGGGAACAACAGAGTTAACAAAAGCAGATTTCTTATACAAGATAACGACTTCTAAAGCAGCTCTCAAAGAAGTAACTTTAATTCCAGGCGAGACAACTTTCGTATTTTTTAATCAACTCTCAGAAGAGTTGAATTTAGATACAAAAAAATTGAGGCACTATCTTAATAAATATTCTACATTAAAGGAAGGTGCTTTTGTTCCTGAAACATATAGTCTACCAACGGGTATTGATGAGAAAGAAACTATTTTAATTTTATTAAACTTTGCAAATAAAAAATTCAAGCAGTATTCAAGTAAAATATTTGGCACTTATAATGAAAAAAAATGGTTTCATTATGTAACACTTGCATCTGTGATTCAAAAAGAAGCAGCTTCTGTAGACGACATGAAGATGGTGGCTTCTGTGGTTCAGAACCGTCTTAAAAAAGGTATGAAATTACAAATGGATGGTAGTCTTAACTATGGAAAATACTCTCATACAAAGGTGACAGCGCGCCGTATACGTGAAGATAAGACCCATTTTAATACATATAAATATAAAGGAATCCCTGATTACCCAGTTTGTAATGTAAGTTTTGATGCAATAAAAGCGGCTATTTTCCCCGCTAAAAGCGAATACCTATACTTTGTAAAGAATAAAAAAGGTGGGCACAGTTACGCACGTTACTATTCTACACATGTTAAAAACATCCATAATGGGAAAAAATGAAACACCAAAAGATGACTTCTAAATTAAAAGAAGTAAACTAACCAATATTAGGA
>JADGDM010000066.1 GCA_016744905.1 Sulfurimonadaceae bacterium
GATTCTACTTCATGACGCCGCATTCCATAGGCCTGAGAGGCATGCATATCTAAGTTGAAATATTTTAATATAAAACCAATATCGCTGTCTTTTTCCTCTTCGATAATAGGACGAAAAAAGGCAACACGTTCCAGCTTTCTTTTAAGAAATTCCATGATTCCAATGCTGATAAACAAAGAACCTGCACGAGGTTCAAGGGAAGAGATATAGAGGCTTTTAGTATACATTCGTTTAACCTTAGATTGATTGTTGTGTTTATTATATTTAAAATAACATTGCTATATGGTTATTTTGTATATAATATAGCGATTAAATCTAAAGGACTATCAGTGGATATGAGTGTAAATACAGACGAGTATGTAAAATATTGGGATCTAGGTATTGAGTATGGCGTAGAGTATGGGATGAATATCATCTCTGCACTACTGGTATTTGTTATTGGAAAATGGGCAGCGCGCCGTATTGCGGATGTGATTAAATTAGCGATGACGAAGGCCAATGTTGATGAGACACTTCGTGGTTTTTTAACGAATATTATCTATATGGCATTGATGGTTGTTGTTGTTCTAGCGGCACTAAACAACCTTGGTGTTGAGACAACGTCATTTGTAGCCATCTTAGCCTCAGTTGGTTTGGCTGTTGGTTTGGCACTACAAGGAACACTGGGCAATATCGGTTCTGGTGTGATGTTAATCATTTTTCGTCCTTTTAAAGTGGGTGACTTTGTCTCTGCTGGTGGCGAAATGGGAACGATTTCAGATATCTCTCTTTTTGCAACAACGATGAATACTCCGGACAACAAAGTAATTATCATCCCAAATGCAGCTGTTGCTGGTGGAAATATTACCAACTTTTCAGCCAAAGATACACGTCGTGTAGACTTTGTTTTTGGTATCGGTTATGACGATGATCTTCGGGTAGCTAAGGCAACTCTAGAAGAGATTATCAATGCAGATGATCGTGTTTTAAGAGATCCTGAACCATTTATCGCCGTTTCTGAACTCGCAGACAGCAGTGTGAACTTTGTTGTGCGCGCTTGGGTAAATGCAGGAGATTATTGGGGTGTTCATTTTGACACTATTGAAAAAGTAAAATTAACATTTGATGAAAAAGGGATCTCTATTCCGTATCCTCAAATGGATATTCATAATCACAAAACAGAAAAATAAAACAACACTTTAAGGAAAATAGAAATGAAAAAAATTGTAGCACTATCGCTTGTAGCGGTATCACTTTTAGTTGCAGCAGACGAGAAGTCTGAAAACCCATTTGTAACACATACAGAACTTTCGTACATGAATACACAGGGTAACTCGGATGTTGAAACATTTGCAGCAAGCTTTGATGGTAAGAAAAACTATGGTGATAAAGCGCAACATAAAACGACCTATAAAGTAACTGCGCAGTACACAGATGATACAGGTACAACAAGCGCACAAAAATATTTAGCAGAAGCCAACTACGGGTATAGCTTTACATCAGCACTGAGCGCTGAGTATATTTTAGGTTTTAAACAAGATTGGTTTTCAAGCTTTGAGTACCAAGGATACACAGGACCGGGTATGGGATATCAAGCTGTGAGCAATGACAAAGTTGTTCTTGATACAAATGCTTACGTTATGTACGCAAATGATGGGATAGCAACATCAGTTGACGCTGATGGTTATGTTTTAAGCTCAGTTCGTGATCAATATATCTCAGTGCGTGTTGGTGGAAAATTAACATGGCAAATGATTGAAAACCTAAAGTTTATTGAAGAGGCGAATTACCGTACTTCAACAGAAGATTTTACGAATTACTTTGTATTTTCAAAAACTGCATTTGAGGCAAAAGTTTCTGATAATCTTTCTGCTGGTGTAAGTTATACAGTTGACTATACAAATTTACCTGCAAATCCAGCAGGTGCTGATGCAAAACTGCGTCTTGATACAACATTTTTAGCATCACTTATTATCGACTATTAAAATTTAAAAGGAAACCTCAATGTTTAAACTGAAAAGATATTTTTTATCCTCACTACTTTTAGGTGCGGGATATTTAAGTTCGCTGCAAGCACTTACCTTAGATGAAAGTGTAAAAGAGCTTATTGATACCCATCCTCTTATTCAGGAGCGACTTAAAAATTATCGTTCAGTTCAACAAGATGTGAACATCGCTGATTCAGGATATCTACCTAGTTTAGATCTTGTCTCTGCTATCGGTCACAAAGAGGTTGGCGTTTTTAATAAAAATGTAGCGCGCCAAGGTTATGATGTTTATCAAAACTCTTTAACCTTAACACAAAATATCTTTGATGGTTTTGGTACCTTAAATCAAGTCAACTATGAAAAAGCACGCGTAGTTGCAGCTGCATATAACTATGTAGAGAAGGTCAATGATGTTGCTCTTCAAATGGTCAATGCCTACATTAACTTTTTGAGAAGCTCAGAGCTTTACAATACCTCTAAAGAGAACGTGAGCAATAATGAAGCTATTTATGCAAAGGTTTATGATCTTTATGTTTCAGGATTGGCAAAACGTTCAGAAGTGGACAAAATACAATCATCTCTCTCTTTAGCACGCTCAAACCTAACCGTTAAACGTAACAACCTTGTGGATGCACGTTTTAAATTTCATAGAGTTTTAGGCCGAAATGTACGGGTACAAGATTTAGAAGCGGTGAGCTTTACTGCGACACTCCCAAACAGTCGTCTTCGTGCAATGCAGTACGCTACTATGAATAATCCCTCACTCCTTGTTAGTCAGTTCAATATCAAAACAGCGCAAGAACTTTATAAACAGTCACGTAAAGACTACTATCCTAAATTGGATTTAGAAATCTCTCAACACTATAATGATAACTTTGATATTTTCACAGGACAAGATGACCGTTTTCAAGCGATGTTGATTTTGAGTTATAACCTGTACCGTGGTGGTGCAGACTCTGCTAATGCGCAGAAAAATATCTCTAAGGTTAATCAAGAAGTTGAGCTACAACGTGAACTACGTCGTGAAGTGATAGAAGGACTAGGTATCTCATGGTCAGCAAAAGAGATGTTGAAAATCCAACTTGATGATCTGTACAAATTTCAAAGCTTTTCGTACTCTACTTTTGAACTTTATCAAGATGAGTACTCTTTAGGACAGCGCTCATTGCTTGATCTTCTTGCTGCTCAAAATGATTTTTTCAATGCTCAAACACAGATTATTAATGCGGAGTATGACAGACTTTTTGCAAAATATAGAATTTTAGATGCAATGGGTGTGATGGTTTTAGCCCTTGGTGATTCTGAGGTAGACTATTATCAAAATGTGGGTCTCTCTTCAGGAGACAACAATGGTTCAAATATTACAGATGAACTACCTATTACACTGGATTCAGATGGAGATAAAATTCCTGATAATCAAGACCTCTGTTCTAACTCACTTAAAGACAGTGCCGTGTATGCGTATGGTTGTGTGAAATATAATGAAGATAGAGATGATGATGGTGTCTTAGACAGTGATGATCAATGTAAAAACACTCCATTAGGATTTGACGTTGATATTGATGGTTGTCCAATAGCTAAAAATCTAAGTCTTACTTTTGAACCATGGTCAAATAAAGTCGATAAAAAGTCTAAACTTCAAGTGGAGCAATTTGCACGATTTTTAGAAGAACATCCTCTTTACAATCTTATTATCATTGGACATACAGATAATGTAGGAACGGATCAAGAGAACTCTCTTCTCTCACTTGAGCGCGCTCAATCTGTGAAGCAGATGTTAGAGTCAATGGGTATTGATGAGGTTAGAATGCATGCTATTGGGCATGGTGAGAGTGAACCGATTACGGATAACTCTACGGCAGAAGGGCGTGCAAAAAATAGACGTACTGAAATACGTCTAAACTACATCCAAGATATTCAAGGAAAGAAATAATGAAAAAGATAACTTTAACTGCCTTGTTTGTAAGCTCACTGTTGGCAAGTAGTGATGTAAATGTGCATGAAAACAATGTGAGTGTGGAGAATAACGAATCATTAAACTACTCGACACTTTCAAGAAGTACCGATGTTAGTGATTTTAAAGAGGTTGAAAATGCCTCTGTGCGCACCAACTTTTCTCATGATGAAAAAGACGAGGCTGAAGACTCTATTTATAACTTCACTTACTCTCCACTAGAAGAGAATAAAAAGTCACCATCTAATGCCAATATATTTTTAACAGGCAGTTTTGAGAAAATTTATCGTTATGACTCTTTGATTGTTGAGTACAGTGCAGGGACAGAAGAGAGTAGTGATGGTGAGAGTGAAAAAAAAGAAGCCAGCTATGGTCTAGATGAAAATTCTGATAAAACTTTTGAGCGTATTGTTCAAAGAATAAAAGATCATCAAGAGGACAAGACAAAAGAAGTTTTGGTTTCTGTTATCTCTTATACTAAAAGTACCGAAGACAAAGCACAAAAACTAAGTACAGGTAACTGGTTTACAAACTTTTTTCAAAGTGTTGGTCAGTATGAGGGCTTAGAAGATAATAATTCTAAAGAGATCGCTGCAAATTATGGTGAAAGAGTTTTTGAACTTTTAAAAGAGCAAAATATCTCTGAGAGTATTATCTATAAAGAAAATCGTGAGGGTAATGATAACCTTTATAGTGAAGGCTTAAGTGAGGGACGTGATCTGAACAATCGTGTGGAAGTAACGGTCTATCTTAAAGCAGTGTATGATCCGGACACGGATAAAGATGGAGTACGTGATTCTAAAGATTTCTGTCCAGAGACCCCAATGGGTTCACGTGTGGATAAAAATGGTTGTCCTATTATTTTAAAACTGGATCTTCAGTTTGAGTTTGATAATGATGTTATTGAAGATGAAAAATCGTATACAGATATCTTAAGACTTGCAAACTTTTTGAAGCGTTTTCCTGCGTACCGTGTGATGATTATTGGGCATACCGATGCACAAGGTAATGATTCGTATAATCTTAAGCTTTCTAAACGTCGTGCGGCCTTGGTTGTGAGTGTCTTAGAAGATGATGGAATTGATCCAGTGCGCTTAAGTAGTGATGGTCGCGGTGAAAGCGAGCCAATAGCCAGCAATGATACTAAAGAGGGACGTTTTGAAAATCGTCGTACAGAAGTAGAACTCACCTTGATAGATGAGGAAAAAGAGAAAAAAGGTCTGAAAAAGCGTCGTCGCGGAGCGATTGATTAACGATGTCTGAATTAAGAAGTGCGATTTTAGAGTCTCTGGTTGTTTATACCAAGCTTTATGGAAAGTCGCAATCTTACAAACATATCAGTGCCAACCTCCCTTCCGGAAACCTACATAAAAACTCCACACTTTTCAATGAGTTGGCCGGAGAGACACTGCTCTCTCGTGCGGCTAAAAATGCAGGGTATAAGTCGAGTATTATTCATCAACCACTGACACAACTTATCGACCTACATCTTCCATGTATCGCCATACTTAGCAGTGAAAATGCCTGTATTATCGACTCATTTTCTGAAGATAGAACGCAGGTAAAGATTATTCATAGTGCGAGTGAAGCACTTGAAGAGTGGATAGATGTTGAGAGTTTAGAAGAGCAATATCTGGGTTATAGTGTTCTTCTAAAGTCCTCATATTCGTATGATAAAAAAAGCAGTGCAATTAAAACACACAGTGGACACTGGTTTAAAGATACACTTAAACTCTCCAGCGCGCTGTACCGAGATGTTTTACTCGCTTCTGTTTTACTGAACCTCTTTGTCCTTGCCACGCCGATGTTTACGATGAATGTATATGACCGAGTTATCCCCAATAATGCTAAAGAGACACTACTGGTTTTTACCATCGGTGTCATCTTGGTGTATCTCATCGACATCACACTGAAGTATTCACGTTCATATCTACTTGAAATCGCTGCTAAAAAATCAGACATTATTATGAGTTCTATCATCTTTCAAAAAGTGTTGGATTTAGAACTCAGTGCGCATCCAAAGTCGGTAGGCTCCTTTGCTTCAAATCTTAAAGACTTTGATTCTATACGAAACTTCTTTACGAGTGCAAGTATGAGTGTCTTAATTGACATGCCTTTTGCTATTTTATTCTTACTCGTAATTTATTTTATTGGTGGCTCTATTGTGATTATCCCTGTAGTGAGTATGGTTCTTATTTTGAGTTACGCCTTACTGATTAAAAAACCATTGGCACGTTCGATTGAGAGTTCACATGAGGCGAGTGCGCGTAAAAATGGAATATTGATCGAGTCACTACAAAATATTGAGACCATTAAAACCCATAACCTTCATGGAAATTTTCAGCATCATTATGAAGAGGCAACGGCAGAGATTGCACACACATCACTGCGTTCAAAAATGCTCTCTGGTAGTCTGCCTACCGTCACTGCTTTTTTTGTGCAGTTAAATACCGTCTTGGTTGTCTTTTATGGGGTTTATTTGATTGAAGCATTTGAGCTGAGTATGGGCGCGCTGATAGCGGTGGTGATACTCACGTCACGTGTGATTGCCCCACTGGGACAAGCGGCGTCTTTAATTACCTCGTATGAAGATGCTAAAAATGCTTATGAAGTGATTGAAAATATCTTAACTCAGAAGTTTGAACGTGAAGAGAATAGAGAATTTCTGCGTAAAGACAGTTTTAGTGGAAAAATAGAGTTTAAAGATGTTGGTTTTATGTATGAAGAAGAGGGGAAAAAGATTTTTGATAAGCTCTCTTTTTGTATTGAGTCAGGTGAAAAAGTTGGTATTATTGGACGAATTGGTTCAGGAAAAAGCAGTATTGAAAAGCTTATCTTAGGACTGTATACGGCAAATGAGGGTTCTGTGCTTTTAGATGATATTGAAATTTCTCAAATTGATCGGGTGGATATTCGTGATAACATCGCGTATGTACCTCAAGATATATCTCTTTTTAAAGGGACACTGCGTGAAAACATCTTAATCAAATCACCACAGACCAGTGATGAGAAACTGCTACGTGCGAGCGCACTCAGTGGGGTCGATGAGTTTGTAAAAACACATCCACACGCCTTTGATATGCAAGTTGGTGAACGTGGAGCAGGTCTTTCAGGGGGTCAACGTCAAAGTGTGGGTATCGCACGTGCTTTTTTAAATGCGCACAATATTTTACTCCTTGATGAACCCACCAACGCACTGGATCAACTCAGTGAACAGCGTTTTATGAAAAACTTGGCTCAAGAGTCACAGGGTAAAACCATGTTACTGATTACACAAAAGATGAACTTACTCTCTATTGTTGATCGAGTTATTGTGATGCATGAGGGGAAAATATTCCTTGATGGAAAAAGAGATGTGGTGATTAAAGCCCTGCAAGGTGATAACAATGTCTAAAAAAAGATTGACTCAAAAAGATCATGAATTTATGAATTCACTGGGTGCATCGATGTTGGAAAGCACACCGGTACGTATTCGTCTGATTATCATTTTTTGGGCCTTTAGTGTCAGCGCGCTACTGATCTGGATGAGTATGGCGCAGGTGGATGAATTGGTACGTGGTAGTGGTGAGATTGTTCCCAGTGGTGAAAATCAACTCATCCAAAACCTTGAAGGTGGGATCATCGAATCCATCTTAGTCAAAGAGGGGGAAAGTGTTGTCCAAAATCAGATTTTATTAAAGATAAAAAATGAAAAAGGGCGGGTGAGTTTTGAGTCCAATACTCTTGATGCCAACGCACTGAACGCAAAAATTAGACGACTTGAAGCTGAGGCCAATAGTGAAAAATTTATTTTAAATAACGAAGAACAAAAGTCTGATCTGATGCGTCATGAAAAAAGTCTCTATCTCTCCCATCAAAGGCAATTTCAGACTAAAAAACAGATTCTTTTAGAACAGTTGGAGCAGAAGAAATTTGAGCTAAATGAGACAAGAGAACGTATTAAACTCCTTAATGTTGATTTAGATCTGATTCAAGAAGAGATTGAGATGACGGAACCTATGGTCGAAAAAGGGGTGAAATCACAGGTTGATTTTTTAAAGCTCAAACGTGAGCACAACAACATTAAAAAAGAGCATGTGGCTTCTACTCTTTCTTTAGCGCGCTACGAATCAGGAATTAAAGAGATAGAAAATAAGATAGTTGAAAACCATCAGCTTTATGTGATCTCGGCTAAAGAGAAGTTAAATGAGGCGATATCTAAACTCCAAAAAGTCTCATCTCACTCCAGCGCGCTGGAAGATCAAGTAAGTCGTACCTTGGTTCGCTCTCCTATTAATGGAATTGTACAAAATCTTTTTGTCCATACCATTGGTGGTTCTATTCGTCCTGCGGATGATTTAGTAGAGATTGTGCCCAGTGAGGACTCTCTTATCGTAGAGGTGAAGGTAAAACCCTCTGATATCGCCTTTATCTATCCACAACAATACGCGCGTGTAAAGTTCTCAGCCTATGATTACGCCATTTATGGTGGACTGGATGCGAAGGTCATTGATATTAGCGCAGACAGTATCACGGACGCAAAAGAGAATACATTTTTTATTATTAAACTGCGTACGGATAAAATTTATCTTGGTAGTGAAAAAAAACCGCTTAAAATTATCCCAGGTATGACAGTTGATGTTGATATCATCACGGGTAAAAAAAGTATCTTAGATTATGTGCTAAAACCGATACTAAAGACGGTGCAGTACAGTTTTAGTGAGAATTAAAAGTGACATTATTTTGACACAAAATAACTATAATATAGAGTTTATAAAACCAAAGGAATCATCATGGCAAAAGTAGTAGGATATATCACAAACATTAGTGGGAAATACTTTGCAAAAGATAGCAGTGGAAATGTTCGAGCACTCAAACATGGTGATGAAGTTTATCTTGGAGAGAAACTTTTTTCCAAAGATAATTCAGCGCATATTACAGTAGAGAGTATCAGTAATGAGCGTATTAATCTTTTTGGTTTTGATGAATTTGTCATCGGCGATTTTTCTCCTCAAGTGGAAGCAGTTGTGGCAGAAGAGCTTGTGGATGTTGAGAAAGTTGAAAAAATTTCGCATTCCGTTGAGCGTGTTAGTACCCCTGTCTCTGAGCTCTCTCGATTAGAAGCTATTGGATTTGAAGAGACTTTTTTAGACAGAACCGCTGAGGAAATCAATGTAGTCACAGATCTTCGTGATACTGAATTTGAAGAGATCATACCAAGTTTTGGTGGCGTTAGTGGAGGGGCAGGCACTTCTGCGCCTACCTTGAGCACATTTAACTCCATTGTGTATGATAACTTTTTCGATACACCTTCTGAGGATATCAACACAGCGTCCAATGTTATCAACTTTAATACCAGCGCTCTTTTTGAAAGTATCTCTATTAATGGAGAACTGTTTTACATTGATGCTTTAGAAAATTTGAATACGCAAAGTGTTAGTATTGAGATGAACAATGGTGTCTTAGTGTTAAATGCTTTTAGTGCCCAAAGTAATGAAGACAGCAGTGTCAGTTATCAGATTTCTTACAACTACTCTATCTCTTCCGCACAAGATCACTCAAGGGGTAACCTAGATGAAGAGGGCAACCTTCTTGATGTTATTACGGTAGTGGTTAGCGATGTAACGGGAACGTCAAGTAGTGGAAATTTAAGTGTAACTATTGTAGACGACACCCCATCAACACTTGATGACAGTAGTGATATTACTCTTGGTGGATTGGCTATTAGTCTTGAAGATAATGTTTTTACCAATGACCATATTGGTGCAGATGCCCATGTTCTCTCTGCTCAATCAGAGGCTGATTATGTTGTCGGTGTGGTCAGTGGTGAGGGTGATCCTGGTATTAGTACGGAGAGTATCGGCAATCCTATTGTCGGTTTATATGGTGAGTTGGTTTTAAAAGACACTGGAGCCTACACCTATGTACTCGATCGTTATAATGACGCTATCTCAGCACTGTTAGATGGAGAGACACTTCACGAAATTTATACCTATGAGATTCTTGATACTGATGGAGACACCTCTATTGCGGTACTCGATATTACTATCCATGGAACGACTGTTGATCCTATCATCATTGCACCAAACCAAGAAGTGGATGAGGCAGGTTTAGTTCTCGGTACACAAGCCAGCAGTGATAGTGAATTTGTGCAAGATGGAAAGATACGATTTAGTGATGGAAATGGTTTGGTTAATGAGTTTGGTGTGGATGATGGCAGTGTCAGCATAGCTGGAGAGAGTTTTACTCTTACGCAACTTCAATCACTCAATGATGAAGCCGTACTGATACAAACAGACTTAGGTCTGCTTTCATTAACAGGATTTGTGCAGGTACCAAACTTAGTACATGCAGGTAGTGAAATAGGTACAGTAACGTATACCTATATACTGATTAGCGCACAAGATCATAGTAGTGCTGAAGTAATTGATATCTTAGATGTTTCGATTACTGATAATGCTGGAATTACCAGCAGTACAACATTAGAAATCACCGTGATAGATGATGCGCCTATAGCGCGTAATGATGATGAGGAAAATCCTCGAGTTGCGTATGAAAATGGGGTAGTGATCTCAGGAAATGTACTTAACGATGGTGAGGGTGATGATGACTTTGGCGCCGATAGAGTAGGCTCGAGTTTAGTAAGTTTTACTTATAATGGAATTGTGATTGATGCGGGTCAGAGTTTTACTGCCACCAATGGTGCAGTTTTACAAGTAAATACAGATGGTTCATGGACCTTTGATGCACGTAAAGGTAGTTTTGATAACAGTGATGGTGCTGTTGCTTCAAATTTTGACTACCTGATTACTGATGGGGATGGCTCAACTGCCAGTGCGATACAGTTTATCAATGTTGCTGACGCAGGAGAATTTATTCTTATTCCTGATGATGGACGTGTGAATGAAGATTCTCTTGTTGATGCGCGTGAGAGTGACATTCATATCCTTTCTAATGATGATATGGCAGATATTATCTTTACAGATGTGTTGAGTGATATTGGCCTGAGCAGCAATACTAAAGCCGTAACGCAGAGCTTAAGTGCAGACAAACATACGATTACGGCAATGGATAGTGATGGCGTAGTTATTTATACCATAGCTCTAAATGCCTATGACACAAAAGAGCCAAACTACACTTTTACACTTTTTCAAAATATAGACCATCCTAGTGCATTAGAAGAGAATATCTTAGACTTAAACTTTACGATACAAGCCAGTGATATTGATGGCACGGTTGAGAGTGGAACATTTAAGGTTACTGTTATTGATGATATTGCTATCGCCAATTCAGATGTGAATACCATCGTTGAGGGTATCGTGATTGAAACAGTGGAGAGTAATGTACTTCTTAATGACAAAATAGGCGCAGATGACAGTGATAATATCAAAAATGATGTTATCGGTGTGAAGGCGGGGACAACACTCTCAGAAGTGACAGGTTCTCTCTCTAGTAATGTAGAGGGAAAATATGGAACCTTGGTACTTGACGCTGATGGAGAGTATGTTTATACCATTGACAATACCAATTCAACTGTGCAATCCTTACAAACAGGTCAATCCTTAGTTGACTCATTTGTTTACAGTATCACTGATGGTGACGCAGACGTCTCTACAACCTCACTCAAAATTACCATCAAAGGAAACAGCTCTACACCTGCTTTAATTATAGAAGATGCAATGGTGTATGAGGAAGGGATGGCGATTGGAAGTAATCCTGCTTTAAATAATGAAGTAGCGACGGGTGTGATTAAAGGTATTGCGCAAGATGGGTTTGATCATTTAGAGATTATCGGTCTTGATGCCCCTTTAGGTAGCGCGCAGACGACGAATGTAACTCTGGCTCAACTTCTTGATCTGGGCAATACGCCTATTACTATATTTACCTCTAAGGGTGAGTTGGTCTTAGATGGTTTCTCAAGTAGCAGTAATGGTGGTGTGGTGATTGGAAGTGTGACGTATACCTACACACTTACCTTTGCGCAAGATCACAGTGTTACGGATAAAGAGCTTATTGATATTAAAATTGTTGATGCCAATTTAAACGAAAACAGTGCTCAACTGGAAGTAAGTATTATAGATGATGCTCCTATAGCACTTAATGATGATGAGAGTGCGCCACTTATAGCGACTGAAAAAGGTGTCAATATTACGGGCAATGTTTTAACTGGTGGAGAGGGTGATGATACTGTTGGCGCAGATAGTCCTATTGTGGTGAGTGACTTTATCTATGATGGACAGAGCGCGCTTGTTGGAGAGAGTATTACAGCGGTTTCGGGTGCAGTACTTGTGGTGAATGCTGATGGTTCTTGGACATTAAATGTGGCCAATGCCAGCGTGGACAACAGCTTAGGTGATGTGGCTTCAAACTTTACTTACAACATTACAGATGCAGATGGTTCAAACTCTAGTGCCACACAGTTTATCAATATCAAAGATGCAGATACTTTTGTTTTAAATCCTTCCGATACTTTAGTTGATGAAGACAATCTTTTAAGTGCGCCAAATTTTGATAGTGTCAGTGAAAGTTTAAATATTGTCTCTAACGATGCCATCGCTGAGGTGCAATTTGTCTTAGATAACAATATCGTTGATTCAGGACTGAGCCAAGGTGGCACATCAATTTACTACTACCTAAATGAGGCAAAAAATGAGATAGAAGCGAGTACAGCTACTACGCAAGAAGATGTCTCTATTAATAATCGTGTCTTTACTGTGTCTGTGAGTCAAGATGATTATAACTTTACACTGTATCAAAACATCGACAATGATTTTGCCAATGATGCAGAGATGGCAAAACTTGTTAACTTTAATATTCTCGCTATGGACAGTGATGGAACTCAAGAGAGTGGAAGTTTCACTGTTTCGATTCAAGATGGTGTACCAACGGCAGTCGCAGACACCAATGAAATCACTGAAGGCAATCCATTTACCCATAGTATTGGTGGTAATGTTGCAAGTAATGATGAGGCCGGAACAGACGCAACATCTAAACCAATTAGCGCCATTAGTGGGGGTAGTTTAGGCAGCACGCTTGTAGGAACTTATGGAAGTATTGTTTTGCAAGAAAGTGGTGAATATATCTACACCTTGGACAATGGAAATCTTGCGGTGAGTGGACTTCTTGATGGTGATACTTTAAGTGAGACCTTTACCTACACCTATCAAGATTTTGATGGAGATGAGAGTAGTGCGAATTTAGTGATTACGATTAATGGAAATGACTCTGAACCTATCGTGAGCGCGCAAGATATCGCAGTTGATGAGGCAGGGATGAGTATTGGTAGTACGCCACTACTACACTCAGAAAGTATTGGCTCAGATATTAAAGGAATTGCGCATGATGGGTTTAAATCACTCTCTATTGCGGGAACTGAGTTTACTTTAGCGCAATTGAATGATTTAAGTACGAACAATGTCACATTAACTACAGCCAAGGGCGAGATGCTTTTAAGTGATTTTATTGTGAGTACGGCGGGTGGATTTAGTACAGGGAAGGTGGTGTATACCTACACCTTAACGCAAGTACAAGACCATACAATCAGTGATAATGAAAGTATCAATGTTATTTTAACTGATGCCAATGACAAGACCAGCAGTACGACGATTGTTGTTACTATTATTGATGATCAACCAATCGCCATCAACGACAACGAACTAAACCCACTATCAAGCCAAGAAGGAGCCAGCGCGCTACTAAGTGGAAACGTCATCACCAACATCACAGATGATGGAGCAGATATCAGTGGAGCAGATGCAAACCTTAGTGTGACATCATTTGTTTATGATGGACAGACAAGTAACGCAGGAACAGACATCACCGCAAACTCAGGGGCAATCCTTAGCGTCAATAGTGATGGTTCATGGAGTCTTGATGTTTCCAATGCCAGCGTAGACAACAGCATTGGAGCCGTAAGCTCAAACTTCGAGTATACCATCAAAGACAGTGATGGCTCAACCTCAAGTGCGACACAGTTTATTAATATCACTGACGCAGGAGACTTTATCATCAACCCTGATGACGCAACAGTAGATGAAGACAATATCGTCTCAAGTTTTACGAGCGCGCTGAACATTGAGAGCAGTGACACTATTGAAGATGTGAAGTTTACAAACATCACTGATGGACAAACCATCTCAGGCCTTACAAGCAGTGGTAAAGATATCTCTTATAACCTTAACTCAGATGGACATATCCTGAGCGCCAAAGACAGTGATGGAAGCTTGGTATTTGCACTGACACTGAGTAATAACAGCGAATACACTCTAACACTTTTCAAAAACATCGACCATACCAACGCCGATAATGGAAAAGATAGCCTAGACTTTAACTTTGATATAGAAGCCACGGACAGTGATGGAACACAAAAAGATGCAAGTTTTACAATTACAATTGTTGATGGTGTGCCCAGCGCGCTAGGTGATGTGAATTCTGTTGTTGAGGGTAATGTTCTGGTTCAAAGTATCGAGGGCAATGTTATCAGTAATGATGATGAAGGCAGTGACGCCACTGCCAACCCTATTACTGGTTTGGCAACAGGCACGGATACTTCAAACCCAGTCAGTGGAAATATTTCCAGCGCGCTCAGTGGAAGTTATGGTGACTTAGTTATTAACGCTGATGGACGTTATAAATATACATTGGATAATACTAATCCAATGGTCGGTAACCTTGATGATGGTGAAACATTGGTAGATGAGTTTGTGTATACTTATACAGACTTTGATGGAGATACTTCTACTACAACTTTAAACATTACTATTGATGGACACAGCTCAAGCCCAATCATCTCTGCGCAAGCACAAGAAGTAGATGAGAGTGGAATTGATGGAATTGGTTCACAAGCAAGCTCAGATATAGAGAGTGTATTTGATAAAAATATCAACTTTTTTGATGGAGATGGCTTGGCTCAAAACGCCAGTGACGCAGAGAACAATCACGCATTTAATGGATACATTGAGATTGCAAATACTAAACTTTACCTTGATGACTTAGAAGCTCTTAATGCAAGTAATACCTTGGTAATTACCACTGCTAAAGGTGAGATCACTTTAACAGAGTATGACTTCAATGCCACAACAGGAATAGGTTCTATTCGTTACGACTACTCTGTAACTATTGCACAAAACCACCTAAGTCGTCTAGGAACTGCGGATAATATTTCTATCAATATCACTGATGTAAATGCCAATGAAAACAGCCAAACATTAAAAATAGATATCTTAGATGACACCCCAATCGCCATCAACGACAACGAACTAAACCCACTATCAAGCCAAGAAGGAGCCAGCGGGCTACTAAGTGGAAACGTCATCACCAATATCACAGATGATGGAGCAGATATCAGTGGAGCAGATGCAAACCTTAGTGTGACATCATTTGTTTATGATGGACAGACAAGTAACGCAGGAACAGACATC
>JADGDM010000007.1 GCA_016744905.1 Sulfurimonadaceae bacterium
GCATTACTTTCCATAAATAGTAAAATTCTTGTTTGATTTTATCCAGAGATACAGAGAGTCGAACATAAATATTTTGATCATTCAGCACTACATGTTTTGCCATATAAAGAAGGTCAGTATTGAGGGTATGTGAACGTCTGATGTCACTTCCATACTCGTTGGTCTTTGCCAAAATAACTTCTGGCCTATTGGCATGATTTTCCATAGAAGTTTTATCCGTATTGGTCTCATGGATAATGACACCTTGAGCATCAATGAGGGTTATTCTCATCCCTGTTGCATTATGAATATTTCGGATGAGTCCATCAATATTTTCGCGACCATTAGAGCGTAAAAGTTCAAATTCCAATATGGAAACACCCTCTTTTAATCGCTCTTTATAGGTGGAAGTTACACTGCTTTTAATACTAAAATAACTGACAAATGAGGCCAAAATAAAGGTACTTACCAAAAGTGCCATAAGGTTAACAAAGAAAAACTGATGTATTTTTAACACAAGGTATATCCTACTCCACGTACTGTTTTGATGTACTCTTTTTCTTTGGTTGGATCGATTTTTTCTTTAAGACGGTTGATGGCTACATTGACCGTTCTGTCTTGATAAATTTCATCACCACCCCAGACCGACTCGAGTAAAAAGTCGCGGTTTAAAACAACATTTTGGTTATTGATGAGTGTGTGGATAAGATCAAATTCTAATTTGGTTAGTTCAATCTCTGTGTTATCTACACTAACAGAACGTGAATTTAGATTTAAGACAATATCACGATATTTTACAGAGCCTTCTTGGGTACTTGGTTTGGTTCGACGAAGTAAGGCTTTAATACGAAAGAGCAACTCTTTCATATTAAAAGGTTTGGTGATGTAATCATCCGCACCACGGATAAACCCCTCTTCAATATCACTCTCTTTATTTTTTGCACTCAAATAGATAACGGGGGTAGTATCACCATTGTCACGTATGCTTTTAACAAACTCACTGCCTTCAACACCAGGAAGGTTTCTATCCATAATAAGAAGATCAACCTTCTCCTCACTTAAAATATTTTCTAAGTTTTTGGTGCTGGTGCTACCAAGGGTTTCATAACCCTCTTTTTGTAGGTTATATTCAATCAGTTCTAAAATGTCTTCTTCATCTTCAACGATAACAATGAGTGTGCTCATAAAGGCCCCAAATTTTGGAATATTATACGCAATTGTATCAATTTAAATTAAAATTAGTATAATCTTGGTTACAAACACGGTAGAGGAGATTTGTAATGAGATTACTGAGCAGTAATGAAAATATTATTATGACCAAAGAGATACTTGAAGCGATGTCACCAGCAGAAGCTTTACTTCAATTGAAAAATGGCAACCAGCGTTTTATTGAAGGAAATACACTTCAAAGAGATCTATTAAACGAAGTAAAAGTAACAAGTTCAGGACAGTACCCATTTGCTGCTATCGTTGGCTGTAGTGACTCACGTGTCCCATTAGAATTACTTTTTGATCAAGGTGTTGGTGATATTTTTGCTGCGCGGATTGCAGGAAATTTTGTCAATGCAGACATCATCGGTTCTTTAGAGTTTGCTGTAAAAAAGATCGGTTCTAAGGTTATTGTGATTTTAGGTCATGATAATTGTGGAGCAGTGAAGGGCGTCATCGATAATGTGGTTATGGGAAATCTAACCAACGCTCTGAGTAGAATTACCCCTGCACTACGTTCAGTAACAGGGTTTAGTGATAACCCGACCTCTTCAAATTGTGAATATGTCGACGCAGTTGCACAGAAGCATGTGGAGATGACAGTCCAAGCAGTACTCAGTCGCTCAGTGATTATTCATGAGTTGGTAGCTGCGGGTGAATTGAGCGTGATTGGTGCTTTTTATAGTGTTGAAAAAGGTGAGGTGACTTTTTATGAGTAGTACTGTTCTACTCGGGTTGATGTCTGTCTTATTGGTAATTTTGATAGGCTTGGTTTTACTGTTTACAGCAGAACCAAAAGAGAAGAAAAGTAAAAAAAATACAGCACCCCAAAAACTAAAAGAGAGCATTCCTACTTTTGAGGAGTTGCGTACTATTATCAAATCAAAAGCAAGTACTTCAGATGATATTATTGATGCTTATCAGATGGTGGTGAAGCATTATGGAAGTATAAAAGAGAAAATGGGTATTCGTGTCAACCCTGACTTTGATCGTTATATGGACCTGATCTTTGCCGTAACGCGTCATAAAAATGCGAACACAAAGATTGTCATCGGTTTTGAAAAAGAGCTCAGTGCTAAAAACCCAAAATACGAAAGAGAGATTGCAGACGCTTTTAACCGAGGTCTAAGTTCTAGGGTTTAATCTTCTAGTAGATCTTCTGCTACGCGCCCTTGAACAATATTTATCCCCATAGTGGTGAGTTTCTCTAACTCTTCTTGAGTTCTTACCCCTGTTGCGACCAACTCTACATCTACGGACTCCGTGACGATACGCAGAGCATTCATCCCATCTTGAGTCTGATCTAAAAAGTAGGTTGCGTCGGCTTTGATAAACGAGGGCTTGAGCTCTTTTAGATAGTTAAAGTCTGTTGATTCACCGGTGAATTGATGGATACCCACTTGGATGTTGTATTTTTTGAAAAGTGACATATAGGCATGCATTGACTCTGAGTTTTTACTCACCAAGGAGTCTGGAAGCTCGATGATCAGTTTAAAGTTTAGGGTATGGGCATACTCTTCAAATAGTTTTGAAAGATGTAAAAAGGTTGTTGTGGCACTTAAGTACTCTAGTGGTAGACGAATAGCGTAGGTTCCATCTGTAAATTCATCATTTTTATCTTTGAATATTTTGTTAACAATATTTTTATAAATCAGTGGAGTTAAACTCAGTGCGATGGCTGGTGCGATAAATTTACCATAAGGATATGCCTCGCCTTCTTTATCTTTAAATGAGATGGTTAAAACGTTATGATCAACAATTTTTTCTTTGGTATCTACTACTACCCACGCAGCGACGTCGAAACGTTCATGTTCTAGGGCCTCTTCTAGTAACGTTCTCCATGCTTCTTTACCAAAGACATGTAACTGTTCTAAATTGGCGTGCAGATACGCTGGTGTCGTATCCATTAAAAAGGCTTGTGAAAGTGCGTAGTCAGCGCGTGAAAAAATTTCTCCCATATTTTGTGAAGTTTGATACGGGGTGACCCCTACACTGATACCACAACGCTCAAGTGAACATTGGGTGATATCAAGTTCATGTTGATCAAATAGCTTATGCGATTTATTACAGATATCCAAAGCAATCTGTAGACCTTTCTCTTCACTACAATCTGGAAGAATTAAGATAAATTCGGTTCCATTAGCACGACAAGCGATAGAGTCTTGAAAAGGAAGTGCATATTTATTTAAGGTGTTTGCCAAATGAATAAAGAGTGCATCAACCTTTTGTCTACCAATCTGTTTATTGGCCTCTAGCGCGCCATGAAAAGCGATCATTAAAACAGCACCTTTAGTATGCTTGGCATCTACTTCTAATAGCTGAGAAAATTTTAATGAGAGGTATTTTCTATTATAAAGTTTGGTGACATTGTCTGTATAAAGTAAGTCATGATTACGTTTTAGTGCTTCATTGGCCTGTTCAAATATACCTTGTACTTTTTGAACCATTTTATTCATACCCATCACCACTTGTTTAAATTCGGTGGTTAGAGGTATTTTATCAAGGATGATAAACTCATTTTTCATAATGGCTTCTGCTTGTCCTTGAACGGCTTTAAGTGGTTGAAGTATAATGTGTAGTAGAACATTTAAGATGATAAGCGCTAAGAGTGCAAGAATAACAAATGAGACGATTAGATTTTGAAGTGTTGCATAGAGCTGTACATAAGCATGGGCAGGATCACTTTGGACATTTAAAATACCAATAGGATTCCAACCTGCTGAAACATTGGCTGAGGCAACGGGTGCTTCGATAGGGACGATAGAAACAAACCAGGCAGGAACTAAGATCTCTTGAATTTCACTACTTCTTTCATATAGTAGTGCCTCTTGCATATCAATGATAGAGATGCGTTGATAATTTCCACTGTCAAAATTCGCATTAATCATGGTCTCAATAATTGAAATATCTCCACCTGCTGTTGCAAGAGAAAGACTCAGTGAAGAGGCCGTGTTTTTAGCATCTTCATAAAGCCCATCTTGTATAGATTTACTGGCAGTATTAAAATTTAAAATCATTATGGTGGTAAGAATGATTAATAAAAATATTGAGATAAGTAGGGCGATCTGTTTAAATAGGGTCATATTTTATTTCCTTTAATATCAATGAGAAGTTGATCCCACTGTTTGTGCACTTTTTTTGATTTTACTTTTTTCCCTTTTTTTTCCCCACTGGCGCGCACAATGGCTGCTCCATTGAAATTATAGATCGGGGTGAGGTCAGGTCGTCTATTTGCCGGAATCACTTTATGGTTGTTGTTGTCTAAAACAAGGGGCATAGAAGAGGGTGTTTCAAAATAGGTGAGTACCATGTGTGCTCCTTTAAAACGAGATGAGCGTACATAAGTAAAATAGAGCTTTTTTGGATCTATTCCAAGATAGATAAGGGCAAAGTACTTAGCAATAACATAATCTTCACAATCTCCCTTATCACGGCCTAGAAATTCCCAAGGCGTTGCCCAATAATCAGACTTATTATACGTCACTTGATCAATCTGATAGCCTACTTCATTATAAAATGTGTTGACTTCGGTAAGTTTGCTTAGGTCTGTTGTCCCCTGTAGGGACATCAAGGTTTTATCAAGATAGTAAAAGCGTTTTTTTGCAAAAGGGCCATGTGCTTTCTCTATCTTGTTCACCAAGCTAGGATTGACGTAGACAGTAGCCTGAAGTGATAAAAAGAAAATCATAATTAGTAATAGTTTTTTCATTAGAGTTATTATAATCAGTTTATATTAATTTGCGCGTATCATTATCAATAAAATTAATAAAATCATTTTCATTGAGTGGTTTAGAAAAATGGTATCCTTGTCCATATTTACAACCTTGTTGAGCGAGAAATTGCTCTTGTTCTATTGTCTCTATTCCTTCTGCTACATTATCATAACCCAGACTTTTTGAGAGGGCTAGAATGGCCTTTGTAATCGCTACGTCATTAAGGTCAGTTGGCAAATTATCAATAAAAGATTTATCAATTTTGATCATATCAATAGGGAATGTTTTAAGATAACTCATAGATGAGTAGCCCGTTCCAAAGTCGTCAATGGAGATGGAATAACCCTGATTTTGAAGCTCTTGTAAAATTAGAAGGTTTTTATCATTATCTTGCATTATATATCGCTCAGTAATCTCAATTTCAATATCAGAGGCTTGTAAATCATAGCGCGCCAGTATGCTTGCAAATGTTTTTAAAAGTTTGGTGTCTTTAAATTGATTGCTAGAGAGATTAATAGCAATGTATTTAATAGAGTGCCCTTGAGCACGAAGTTTAGACAGAAATTGACAAGATGCTTCAAATACAAAATAGCCAATTTCAATAATCAAACCACTGTTCTCAGCTAAAGGGATAAAAACATCTGGAGGTACCATTCCAAACTCTTGAGTGTTCCAGCGAACAAGTGCTTCTGCGGAGATAATAGCTCTATCTTTTAGTGCGTACTGCGGTTGAAAATTAAGATAAAGTTCATTGTTCTCTAAGGCATTTTTGAGGGCATGTTCTAGTCGTAAGTTATGGGTGATTTTTTCATATAGTTTGGCATCATAAAAGGCAAAGGTGTCTTTTCCCGACTCTTTGGCTTTATACATGGCCGAGTCGGCAAACTTCAGTAAGTCATCAAAATCATCAGTGTCATCAGGATAAAAAGAGATACCTATACTGGCAGAAGTGCTGAGTTCATGTTGGTCAATATGAAAAGGCTCTTTCAGTGCAACTATGATTTTTTCAGATATTTGTGCAGCATTACTTTTATGTGCAATATCTTCTAAAACAATAACAAATTCATCTCCACCAATACGCGCTAACAGGTCTGTTTCTCGTAAAACTGCAGTGAGTCTTTGTGCGACTTCCAGTAGCAGTTTATCTCCAATATGATGTCCTAAAGTGTCATTGATATCTTTAAATCGATCAAGGTCAATAAAAAGTAGTGCCATCTTCTGTTGATTTCGATGAGAAATTTTTAGGCTTTGTTTAAATTTCTCTTCAAAGCTGATACGATTATCAAGCCCCGTCAGACTATCATGATAAGCGATGTGTTCAATTTTCTCTTGAGATTGCACAATCTCTCTAATATCTGTTTGTGTCGCAAAATAGTTCACTATTTGATTTTCATCATTGGTAATAGAAGAGATAGTCAGCCAGACAGGATAAAGCGTTCCATCTTGTTTTTTATTTTTGATTCGTCCTTGCCATTTCCCAGTCTTTTTTATCTCTTCCCACATCTGTGCATAATAATGAGGACTATAGGAGTGTGATTGAAATATATTGGGTCTCTCTCCAATCATCTGCTTAGTAGTATAGCCTGTTAATATCTCAAGTGAGCGGTTGGCAAAAAGGATGCTAGACTCTGCATCAGTAATTAAAATTCCCTCTTGAGTATCTTTGAAAACTGAGGCATATAGATGGAGTATTTGAGATGACTTTCTTGAATGATAGTGGGTATAAATAAGTATCAATAACATCAATAAAGAACCTATAAAAAAAAGTATAGTGATATATTGATTTTCTCTCATTTGTGTATGATAAATAGTATCCAATTTATTTTTTGCACTTGAAATTAAAGCATAAAGTTTGATGTTATTTAGTAGTTGTTTATTATCATGAAATTCTTGATTATACGTGAGAAATTTTTTAAAATGTAAGACATAGAATTCTATATACTTATGTTCTGATTGAAGGGCATTGATACGCAGGTTAAGCGCTCTATTATTTAAGGGAACATCGAGGCATAACTGCATGACTTCAAAGGTGAGATTTTCAATGACTTTTTTATTTTCAGCACGGATATTCTTAGTTTTTACGATATTTGACTTGAGATCAAAGAGATAAGATAGAGAGTTGATAGAGGCAGAATTAATGGCTTTGTAGTCCTCTATTTGTAAGGATTTTTTTTGATACAATTGCGTAATATCTTCAACAGTTGTTTCAAATTCTGTACTAAAATCACTGTGCATATTGAGTGTTTTTAGCTTATTGAGAGTGTCATCAAATTCTTGGATAAAAGATGCGATACTGTCGTAATTATTATAGGTATATTTTTGTAGTAAAAAATTGTCAAATTCCTTATCTAGAACTTTGAGTTTTTCCAGTTGTAGTGCATAATTTTCATAGGTGGTGATTTTTTGATTCATTTTATAAAAATAGAAAATTATAACAATAGAAATTGAGAATAAAATAGTCAAAATAGTATAGGTAAAATCCAATTTTTTTAAAAGCATTTTTTCTCCTAATCTAGCATTATAGGGGCACTTAATGAACGTAAAAATAGAACTATTTTATCGATTTCATCTTTAGAGATATCTCGACCCAATTGAACCATGGCCATAATTTCAACAGCTTCATACAACGAAGACGTTCGTCCATCATGAAAGTAAGGGGCGGTGTGCTCGATATTTCTAAGTGTAGGGACTTTAAAAGAGAAGCGATCTTTTTCTCGTTTGGTGACATTAAAGCGTCCAATGTTTTCTGATTTTGAACTCTTTATTACTCCAAAAGTAGAATACATATTGCCTCCTATATTTTGTCCTTGATGACAGGCAATACAGCCTTTATTTTTGAAAAGTTTATACCCCTCTTTGGTATCAGCATCTATAGCGTCTGCGTCTCCATTAAGATAACGATCAAAAGGTGCATTAGGGGTAATAAGTGTTTTCTCATATTCGGCAATGGCATTCGCAATATTTCTCTTAGTAATTCCATCTTCATAAATTTGAGAAAATTCTTTATTGTAAGTTGTTTTTTTAAGTCTTACAATAAGGTCTGGAAAGTTGTAGCCCATTTCTACGGGGTTTTCGATAGGTTGCAGAGCTTGGTCTTCTAAACTCTTTGCGCGCCCATCCCAAAACTGTACAAAATTGAAAGTAGAGTTTAGAACGGTTGGTGAATTGATATTACCTTCTTGTCCCATAATTCCAAAAGAGAACTTAAGTCCATCATCTCCTCCCTCTTTTAAATGGTGACAAGTTGCACATGAGACAGTATTGTCTTTTGAAAGCTGTGTATCATTAAATAATGATTTTCCTAAAAGTGCTTTATTAACACTGTACTCGACTGTTTGAGGAATAGGAGAGATTAATTCTCGAGCATTTACAGAAGATCCGAAGAGAAGGAAAAACGCTAAAAATAGAAAGGGCATATAAAACCTTATTGTGATTAAATTATCATATTTTAAGTTGTGTTCACTTGTACTTATTTTAACATAAAAATACATTTTCTTTACTTATTAACTAAATATAAGATTTTTTACTGTACACTCCTCTAATGCAAAAAATAGTAGCCAAAAAAAAATTTGGACAGAACTTTTTAAAAGATGAATCTGTTTTATTCAAAATCATCGAATCGATGCCCAAAAATGACAATGTCATTGCTGAAATTGGGCCTGGATTAGGTGATTTAACTAAAAAACTAGTTAATGTCAAAAGTGTCGAAGCTTTTGAGGTAGATACCGACTTGTGTAAACATTTAAATATCGCATTTAAAGATGAGATCAAAACCAACGCTTTTACACTTCACTGTGGTGATGTATTGAACGTGTGGAAGAGTGAGCTTCTTAATAGAAAGTACGATTTAGTGGCAAACTTGCCTTACTATATCGCTACCAATATCATTTTAAAAGCCCTCGCTGATCCGAACTGTGAAAATTTACTTGTTATGATCCAACTTGAAGTAGCTCAGAAATTTGCAGCTTCAAGTGGAGAGAAAGCTTTTGGAGCTCTCAGTGTTATTGCGCAGAGTATTGCGACAGCGAAAATCGTTGTGCATGTCCCGCCAACAGCATTTGACCCTGCACCAAAAGTGGACTCTGCTGTTTTATTGTTATCTAAAACAGCCAGTAGAAGTGATGAGGAATTTGAAAAATTTCTCAAAGTGGCTTTCACACAGCCCAGAAAAACACTGCTAAAGAATCTAAGTGCACAATACGGTAAAGAGTTGTTAAAAGAGATTTTTGAAAAAATGGAACTTCTTTTAACAATTCGCCCTCATCAGCTCAGCACGAGCGACTATCACCAACTCTATAAATATTTATAAAATTTTAAAAGCATTTTAGCCCATAATAGGGTTTTCGATGCTTCGAACATAGGAGTTTGGATGGAAGAAAATACACAGAGTGCACCTGCACCAAAACAAGAGAGTGCTTCAAATAGTACAGAAACTACTGCAACAGAGGGTGAAAACCGTCAACCAAGAAATAATAACAATCGTAATAACAATAACCAAAATCGTAACAACAATAATAAAAATGCAAATGGAAACAACCAAAATCGTGGCCCGAGACCTGGTGGTAATAAGGGTGGAAACCGTAAATACCGTCGTAATGTAACTGCGCCAGATCCAGTTTTAATCCAAAATGTTAAAGACAATCAAGAGATTCAGAAAAACCGTTTGAATCCTCACTATAAACTTGATCTTAACTCTACAGATAAAATTCGCATTACTCCCCTAGGTGGTTTGGGTGAAATCGGTGGAAATATTACTGTTTTTGAAACTGAAAAAGAGGCAATTCTTATCGATGTTGGTATGAGTTTTCCAGATGAAGATATGCATGGTGTTGATATCTTAATCCCTGATTTCTCATATATTAGAGAGATCAAAGATAAAATCGTTGGTGTTGTTATTACGCATGCTCACGAAGACCATATTGGTGCAATGCCATATCTTTACAAAGAGATGCAATTCCCAATTTTCGCAACAGCACTTCCTCTTGCGATGATAGGTAACAAATTTGATGAGCACCATCTTAAAGATGCGCGCCGTCATTTTAATCCTATTGAAAAACGTAAGATTATTAAAATTGGTAATGACTTTGAAGTAGAGTGGATGCATATTACTCACTCTATTATTGACTCATCTTCATTGGCGATTACAACAGATGCGGGTACAGTTATCCATACGGGTGACTTTAAAATTGATCATACTCCAGTTGATGGATTCCCTACAGATATTCACCGTTTTGCGCATTATGGTGAAAAAGGTGTTTTATGTCTACTTTCAGACTCAACAAACTCTTATAACACACTACCAACACCATCTGAACTAACAGTTGCACCGGCACTAGATAGAACATTTGCACAAGCAGAAGGTCGTATTTTACTTTCAACGTTTAGCTCAAACATTCACCGTGTTTACCAAGCGATTCAGTACGCTATCAAACATGGTCGTAAGATCTGTGTAATTGGTCGTTCAATGGAGCGTAACTTAGAGCTTGCAATGCAGTATGACTATATCCGTCTTCCAAAAAGTGCTTTTGTTGATGCTGATGAAGTAAGTCGTATGAATGACAAAGAAGTGTTTATCGTAACAACGGGTTCTCAAGGTGAGCCAAGTTCAGCACTTTTCAGAATGTCAATTGGTGAACATAGACACATTAAAATCAAGCCAAATGACATGATTATTCTTTCATCTCGTGCGATTCCTGGAAATGAAGGATCGATCAGCGGAATGTTAAATCACCTTCAAAAAGCGGGCGCAAAAGTAGCACAAGGTCGTGATCTTCACGTCTCTGGTCATGCTGGTATGGAAGAACAAAAACTGATTTTACGTTTAGTAAATCCTAAATTCTTCTTACCAATTCACGGTGAATATAACCATGTTATGCAACATAAGTCTACTGCAGTTTCGTGTGGTGTTCCTGAGCGTAATATCTTACTTATGAGTGATGGTGAAACTATCGAAGTAAGTCCTAAGTTCATGCGTAAATCTAAAACAGTTAAAACTGGTAAGGTTTATATTGATAACCAAAACAATCACCAAATTGATGATGATATCGTTATTGATCGCCAAAAACTGGCAAATGAGGGTGTAGTTATGATTGTGGCTCAGGTTGCTGAAGCTGATTCAAAAATGATTGCGAAACCTCGTGTAACGACTTTTGGACTTGTTGCTGATAAACGTGATAAAGCATTTGCCAATGAGATGGAAGATGTGTTAGAACAGTTCTTAATCAACCTCAAACCAGGTCACATTGAAAATACTAGAGCGATGGAAAATGACCTTCGCCAAGTAGTGCGTAAACATATCTACAGAAAAATGAAGAAGTACCCACTTATCGTACCTCACGTTTTTGTAATGTAAAAAGCCTTTGGCTTTTTACGAACGAACCTCTTTATTTTCCCCTAACTTAACTATCAAAAATCCCCAAATATAAAAGCAATATTTGCACTGTAGCCACTTTGTTGTGATGAACTCAGTAGAGGATTTGATGCTCCATATCGGTAGCCAAAACCTGTCTCTATATTGAAATGATCACTGACATTAAAAACAGCAGTCACTTCCAACTCACTCACAAAGCTAAAATAAAAATCTGGTACCGTATATGTATCTTTTGAGAAATCTGTATCATAATAGAAGCTATTTGACGCACCAAGAAGTAACTGCGTGCTGAAGTGTATTTTTTTGTTCGGTTGAATTATATAACCAAAAATTAATCCGCCATACCCATAGGCCAATGCGGACTCTTCAATAGAATCACTCGAACTTTTATAACTAAATGGTATGGCCAGTGCATATCCTGCTGCACCAATATAATAGTTGTGCTCAATAATCAAAGCTCCTTTTCCGCCAATAAGCAGCGCGCCATAGTTACCATCAAGATGGGTGATTTTAATCACTGGACCACCAAATCCTCCATAGCTGAGATTGCTGTCTTTGGAACTTAATGTTTCGCGTTTCGCTTCTTGAGCCAGTGCGCTGCTCAGTATAAAAATCAATATTAAGATTATTTTTTTCATTCTAATACCCCTTTGGCTATATTGTAACGCTTAGTTTTTGAATTGTTTATGAAGAGAAGTTAAACTTAGAAAAAAAGGAGGAAGGATGAAATATATACTTTTGCAGTTACCCTTCAAAGCGAAGAGACGGGATGTGCGCAGTACGCTGATTGGTGGGAAGTTCTAAGTGTAGATGGCTCCTTGCGGTACCGCCGTATTTTATACCACTCTTACCTGTATGATCAACCTTTTAAAGGTTGTGTATTTTAACATTCGACTATTCTCTTCTATCACTTTTAAGATAGTAAATCTGCATCAGCTCCTTGATACTCTCCTTGGCCTCTTTGGTGTTGAGAATGACGGTTGTTTTTTCTAAAAACTCAAAGACGGTGAACTCTTTGGTATTTTCATCGAGCGTTTTTAAAAGATGTTTGAAATTTTTGATCTTAATATCATTGACCTTGACCAACACAAAAGAACCCAGTCTATAACCACGGTTTACATTGTTGGGAAAGATGGTGGGCAGACTGATAACGGGTTCATCATAATCATCACGTTTATCTTTTTGATAAAAGAGCATATTGATACTGTTGTCTTCATTTGAAAGTGCGCGTAGATAGTTCCTTGTTAGGGGTGTAAAGGTAAGACCACCGTAGATAAGATAACGTGGCTCAGCAGCAAACTCATGTTTTATGAGTGGGTCTACTTTTTTAAGCTTCTGCTTGAGCGTGATCTCTTTTTGATCACGATACACTTTAAGTTCAACACTCTCTCCTAACTGTTTGGTATGATAAGGCAGGCTAAGGGCAATACGTCCATACTCTGTTTTGATCGTTCCATTATTGGCAATGTCATAGCCATCTACATTGAGGATAATATCATTTACTTTGAGGGTCTTTTCATCCACACCAATATGGGTCACCAAGATACCACTTCGTTCACCCAGCTGGTAGTACTCTTTGAGTGCGTCATTATCAATGATTTGGACGGTAACGCTGTCTTCATGAAATCCATCAATCCTGCCATCTTTGATATCTTCTAAAAATGTCTTGATAATCATCGTCGGAACGATGTATCCGATGTTACTACTGTCTTGAAGGGTCATCATGGCAATACCCACCAAATTATCATCCGAGTCAATGACTGCACCACCACTATTTCCACTGTTGATAGCGGCATCGATTTGGATTCCTAAAAGATAAGAATTACTCCAGACATAAGCGATGTACTCGATACGTGAGATAATCCCTGTCGTTGTTGAGATGGTATTTCCGCCAAGAGGATAACCCAAAACAGTGACCTTATCATGGGTGTGAATATCCGTACTTAAAGAGAGTGCTTTGGTGCCTTTGTAAAAGAGAGGGTCTTCAACTTCTAAGATGGCCAAGTCCGCTTGATGGGAGATAAATTTAAGTGTAGCGATATACTTTTGAGGATCATTTTCCTTACTCACCTCGATAAACTTAGCACCTGAAACCACATGTGCGGACGTAATAATACGCTCGCCTTCGATAATGACTCCAGAGCCGGTATAGTTTTGGATCTGAGAGGTCTGCCAAGGATATTGATAGTTAGGTGTAGAAGCTGCTGTAAAGATCTTAACAACAGCGTCACTACTATTGGCGTAAGCAGAACTCAGTGAGATAAAAAGTAGAAGAAAAAAAATGAGAAGTTGTTTCATTGGAAAATACCTTATGTGTGATATAGAATACTAACCAAAGTTTGTAACAAATTAGGATGATGTATGTTTTATCTTCCCTGTCTTTTTAAATACTCTGCCATTGGTGTATCCATTGCTTTAATATGTTGGTCCAGCCAAGGTAAGATATCTTCTTCGATGTACTCTTTGAGTGCCACTTCATCTTTTTTATTTCTCCACTGCATCTCAGCGTAGCGCGTTTGGTTCAAAACCTTATCGTGATCGGCTTTGTGCATATTAAATGAAGGAAACTGCGCCTCTTTCATCATCTTCTCTTCAGAAGAAAAATGCTCCTGCATGTGTGTAAGAAGCGTCTCAAAACTCTTTGAAACAACTTCAAATTCAGCCTTACTATCCAGCAGTTCGAGTAAAGTATTCAGAAGAAGAGCCTCTTCAAGATGTACATCATTCATGTTACTAAGTACAACTTGTGGTAAGTCATTTGGATCAATCATTTAAATATTCCTGTAGATAAAGTTCATTGCTTGTAGTTATGCGTTTGAGATACTCTTTTAGGTTTTCTAACTCTTGCGGGGTGAAGTTTTTATCAAACTGCGCACTGAGTTCTGTCGTGGTTTTATCTATCTCTATCAGTTTCTCTTTTGCGTAAGTAGTGATTTCAACGAGTTTTGAGCGTCTGTCTGTGGGATGTGTGATTCGTTGAACATAACTATTTTTCTCTAAAGTATCGACCATCCTTGTGATGCTGGACTGCTCACTGTTTAACATAAGTGCCAGCTCTTTTTGAGAACGAGACTCTTTTTTGACGATGTTTAAAATAATCCACTGCTCAGTACTGAGCTGAAAAGCTTTGAGTGCTTTGGTGAGCACCATATTTGAAGAGAGGTGGGCAAAGCGTAGTAGCGCGCCCACCGAGTTCATATCCATCATATTAGTTTCTCGCTTTGGCTTTCACATCATTGAGTATATCGTTGCTTTTTTGTCCACTCGTTCCAACACTTCCGTACATAGTAAAGTTCATAGACATACCACAAAAACCGATGATCTGTTTTTGCCAACGTTTTGCCATGCGAGACTTGATCCCTGTGATAAAGTTAAAGATACCTGGCGCACCAGTAGTAACAAAGAGTTGTGCTTTTTTACCCTCGAGTAGACCTTGTGGACGACCCTTATCCCCATAAGTAAAGGCAAACCCTTTAGAAAAATTCCAATCAATCCAGTTTTGTAAAATAGCTGGAAATCCACCCCACCAGTTTGGATGAAAGATGGCTATCTCATCTGCGACAGTGATCTTCTCTTGAAAGTAGAGCATCTCCTTACTCGCAGTAAAGTTGTTTGGATCATCATAAACAAAAAAAGGCTGTTGGACTTTAGAGCGATAAAGATCGATAAATTCTACACTATCCCCTTGTGCTTTTTTCTCTTCCATGAACGCTTGCGCCAAAGCCATTCCAAAACTATCTTCTTTGGGGTGGGCTAAAATAACCAATATATTTGACATAGTAAAACCTTTTTCTCTTTAATTTTAAAAAAGTGTAACATATATATAGTTGCTATGTCAAGTATATTCTGTTAATAACTAAATCGTATCTAAAACAGCTTTATAGTCAGGTTCATGAGTGATTTCTGGAACCAGAGCGCTGTCTCCAATACTGATTTTATTACCTGTGAGTTTCAATAGTTCTCCTTTGCGCATTGCTGTTTCATCAGTTGTAGCGTAAAGTGAGGTACCTAAAAATAGCGTTGTAAGGAGTATCAAAGAAGTTTTCATATCTTTCCTTTTTTATAATTTGAGTGAATGGACATAAGCAGCCACATCCAACATCATCTGTTCATTAAGCCCTTGGGCAACATCAACCATGGCACTGTTTCGTGCTGAACCATTGGTTTTAAGATAGAAAAGTGCATTTTCTATATCTCTTTGGGTATCAATCTGTGCGATGATACGGCTCACTCCCAGCGCGCTGGTCTGTGCATCGCCACCATGACACCCTCCACATCCAACAGTCTCAAAAACAAGCTTGCCATCTTGGAGATTGGCGTCTTGTGTACTGTTTTGATTAAGTTCATCTTCATAATTATTACATCCACTAAAGATCGCTAACATGATAAATATACTGGTAAATAATTTCATCTTTTCTCCTAGAATTTTCTATTAATATTAAAAGCAAAGTGGAAGATCGAATCATCACTTCCCTGCATCATAACGCGTGCATCCGTTGCGGTTGAGTTGGTGGCAAGTATCTCAAAGTGATGGGCATAGGTGCGAAATTTGATACCAAAGGCGTAGGCGTTAAATTTGGTATCTCGAACGCCTAAACCTGCATACTTGGTATAGATCTCCCCAATGAGTGAGAGCTTTTCGGTAAAGGTTAAAGAGGGAAAAAAATTGTTTGATTCAAGCTCTACTCCCAAACCCGCACCCACTTTTTCATAATAGTTGTCATAGCCGATATTTGAGGTGAGTCTGAGATGTTCAAAAAGTAGGGGACTTTGAAAAATGTAGTTGATAAAAAGATTGTTACGTCGCTCTTCGATTCCACTCTCTTCAAAACTAAAGAGATTTAAATTAACTTGTGCATCAAGGTAGTAACTATGATAGGCATAGCCAACTCGCGCGTTATATTCACGTTTGTCTCTGGTGTGATGGACTTCAGCGATGATGTTTTTACTGAAGGCATAACGCAGTGATAACAAGGTGTTAGCCCCATCATCTACACCAAAAAAACTGGCATAATCCGTGATATCCCCATACATACGGTGACGTATACTAAACCCTGCATCGTTGGCCTCAAAACTGCTCACTGAATCCAGCGAGAGTTGTCCATTTTCAAAGGCATGCAGTTGGCTAAAAAGTAGCAACAATACCGCATAGAATTTTATTTTCATTTTTTCTCCTTTTTTGTTGGCGAAGTGTAGAAAATAGAGATGAATTTTGAATGAATTCAAAATTCATACAAAATTCAGTCGCTTACGTTAGCCTTAGAGTTATTTAACTATAATAAGGTCCATTATGAAAAACTATTTATCCCTATTTTTATTATTAATTTCTTTCACATTTTTATCTGCACAAGAGTACCAGCTTGGTCGTGGTTTGGATGTTATTGATCAAGAAAAATTCTCTCTAAAGCTTGGTGGCTTTGTGGGGGCTAAATACTCCAGTGAAAACGTCCTAAGTATGGATCACAATGGTTTGATGTTGTATGGTAACTTTTTAGAGAAGTTCAACTTCTTGATTGAGGGCAGCGGTGATGAGACTTTTTCTTATGACTTTAGCTCCGGAGAATCAGTACGCAGTAAGTATTATCTCTCACGTGCTTACCTCTCATACAGCTACTCAGATGCACTCTCTTTTAAGGTAGGTGAATTTCTTACCCCTCTTGGACTGTTTAATGTGGCTTATATCCCAGCGCTTCAGTGGACTGCTTTTAAACCTTATGTTGCGGATGGTTTTTATCCTAAAATCATTGCCGGTGCAGAAGTTAGTGGTAGTTTTGGTGATGAACAAGGGTTTTCTTATTCTGCTTTTTACCACTTCAATCATCGCTATGACACAAACCCAAATAACGTTCAAGCAGATGAGTTTGCAGGAGCAGAATTAAGATATATTTTTGATTATGAAGCGAAGGTCGCAATCAATTTTAGTCGTTATAAATCAGTACAGTCCAAAGAGATCAGTCGTGTTGGCGGTGCCAACTTACTTGTTCCTTTTAATGATGATGAACTTAGTGCAGAATTTTTATATAAAGTAGGACAGTGGAAAGATGAAGTAGGCTCTCTCTCCACGTGGCAAGATTACGCATGGTATGCTCAGTATGTACGCGCCCTGTTTTCTAAAAACTATCTTTCCTTGCGTGTTGGACAAAAAGTGCGTTTTAACAGCAGTAAAAGCAGAAATTGGAACGACTCCAACGCCGTGCTGGGTTATATATACAAACCTTACAGCGCGCTGAGTGTAAAGTTAGAACATCGTTACCGTGAGCGTGATGGATGGAATCGTCTAAAAGTCAATGAAACCCTACTGAGTTTTGGACTACTTTTTTAGATGAAAATTCTACTCTTTTTTTTACTGCTGTTTGGAAGTTTACACGCACAGCAGTGGAGTGTGGTCTGTTCTAAAAAAATAAAACCAAAATCATTGGCAGAGATTAAAAGTTTTTATCTAAAAAAAAGACGTTATTTTGAGGGTGTGAAGATTGTCCCAATCAATCTCTCTTACAGCAATCCAGCGCGCATTGATTTTATGTCTATGGTACTTGAAATAGAAAAAAGCAGATGGCAACGTTATTGGGATAAGATGCACTTTAAGGGTTTTGATACCCCCGTGGTGGTTGAGTCTGTTGAAGCTATGCGGATGTATCTGGTAAAAATTCCAGGCAGTATCGGTTATCTTCCCTCGAAGATGAATCGTGAAAATTTTTATGAGATAGGTAATTTTGAAAGTAAATAACTTTAATATCAAACTTTTTTATCTTCTTTTAGCTGTAGCACTGCTGCCTTTTTATGCGATGCTTTATTATACGTATACACAAAATAGAGTGATACTTGAAGATAATGAGCGTATTGAAAATCTTAAGTTTTTAGAGCGTAAAACAGAGGCAATAGCGCGTGACTTGGGCTACATAAAAAATGAGTTGCGTTTTATGAGTTCACTTAAAGTGATGGATGATATCTTGAGTGAAGATATTGATAAGCGGATACGCTCTCTTTTAGAAAAGCGTAAAAGTGTATTACCTTTTGAGGTGGACTTTATGCTTTTTAATGTCAAAAGTCTTCTGCTTGATACGGATGTGAAAGCGGTTCCAAGTATCTCTTTTTCGCAAGAAATTTACAGTAGTTTTGATCAGCGATTTTTTCTTGGCCGCTTAGGTGTGCACTGGTATACCTCAAATTTTAAGAATTACTTTTCAAAAGATGATGTGGTAAAAATAGAGATTCAAAATCAAGAAGTGTATGTACAAAATAGTAAAAAACATCTGGGAAAACGTGTCTCTAAACGATTCTTTGGATCCTACTCCTTAAGCAAGTTCAGTGACGATGCCTTGATGAAAAAAAGTTTGGACACCTTAGAGTATCAACTCTCAATTATGGCAGTTTTTGGTACATTGGTTTTGATATTTATTGCATTTTTTGTCAGTCGTTTGATGGCGCAGAGTTTTAAGCGTTTGAGTGCACTACAAGAGGAAAAAATCACCTATCAAAAAAGAGAATTGTTACTGTTAGAAAAAAGCACCCATGCTTACAAAACGCAAAGCCGATTTATCTCAGCAATGTCGCATGACTTTAGAACCCCACTAAACTCTATCATCGGTTTTTCACAGTTTATCGACCAAGAGAAACTTTTAGATGTGGAGTATGAAAACTTACCTAAAAATATCGAACGTGCGGGCAAACAGATGTTGACACTAACCAATCAAATCTTAGAGTTTGCCAAGGCGGAGAGTGTGAAAAGTGAACTTAATATTGAGGGTATTGATATTCAAGCATTATGTGAAGAGTTGAGCGCACTGCATAGTGGCGCGCTGGATAAAAAGAATCTTGTATTTATTTCTCATTTGGTGCCATGTCTGCTCGAAAGTGACAGAGCGAAGATAAGTTCTATAATCACCAACTTGTTGGCAAATGCTATAAAATATACACAAGAGGGTACGGTTAGTTTGATACTAAGTGAAGATGCCTTACGTGTTAAAGATAGCGGCGTGGGAATAGATAAAGAGATGAGAGAGTATGTTTTTGAGCCTTTTGTAAGGATTAATCCTTCTAAAAAGCTAGAAGGCAGTGGCTTGGGTCTGTCACTAAGTAGATCGTATGCACAAGAGTTGGGGATGAAGTTGTATATTGAAGAGAGTGCGAATGGAAGCAGTTTTGTATTGGAGTTTGTAAAATGAGAATATTGGTCGTTGATGATGAGCAGAAATTACGTGAGAATATCTGTACACTTTTAAAGTCACACAATTATGAAGCAGAGGGCTCAAGTTCTGGAGAAAAGGCGCTTGATAGACTCTATGAGCAACATTTTGATCTAATAATTTTGGATATTATGATGGAGGAGATGAGTGGTTTAGAGATGTTAAAACTTCTACGTGAGGCACAAAATTCGATTACTGTCTTGATGCTAAGTGCGCGTGATCGTATTGAAGATAAGATAGAGGGTTTAGATATTGGCGCAGATGATTATATGTCTAAGCCCTTCTCTAACCTTGAACTTTTAGCGCGCGTGCGTTCTTTATTACGTCGTGAATCTCAGAGTAAAAGTGTGAAATTATTTTATAAAGACCTGATACTAGATCAAAGTCTGCGTAGTGTTGAGCGCGCTGGTGCTGTTTTAGATATCACCGCAAAACAGTTTAAAATCTTGGAGCTATTTTTAATGAACAGAGATATAGTATTTACCAAGCTTCAACTCTCTGAACATCTTTGGGGTGAAGAGTGTACTATGCGCTCAACCAATGCTATTGATGCCCATCTTAAAAACTTACGTAAAAAAGTTGGGGTTGAGGTGATAGAGACGATGCGTTCTATTGGCTATATCTGTAGAAGTGTATAGATGAAAGAATTTTTTGATGAGTTTTTACACGAAATCAAGACGCCTCTTGCGATCATGCGCTCTCATCTTGAGAGTGAGATAGGCAATGAACGTATCCCTTTAGAGGTGCGCCAAAAACTGGTCTTAGATATAGAAGAGATTGCACGGGTCAATCATCTGGTTAATGAAATGAAAGTGATTATCCAATCACAAAGAGCGCTGCCTCAACTTGAACTTGAAGAGGTGAGCTTTTTAGCCTTGTTGATTGATGTGGTTGAGTTACTCAGTCCCATAGCGCAAGAAAATAATCAAAACATAGAACTCAATGCCCATGAAAATATTACCCTTGTTATGGATGCCAAACGGATAAAACAGCTTTGTTATAACCTTATTAATAATGCTATGAAATATAGCAGTACAGGCGCGCGCATAGAGGTGAGTTTGTACAGCAGCACCGAGGGTATAGAGTTGCACATTAAAGATAATGGTATAGGAATATCAAAAGAGAATCAAGCCAAGATTTTTGACCAGTTTTTTCGTGTGAGTTCCAAAAAAGAGGGCAGTGGGTTAGGCTTGAGTGTGGTGAGTGCAATTGTCTCGATGCACAAGGCACAGATGAGTTTAGAGAGTACTTTAGGTAAAGGAAGTGAATTTTGCATACTGTTCCCACAATCTTAATTGTTGATGATGAAGAGCAAAATATAGAGTTGGCGCGTATTGTTTTACATCGTGAGGGCTACACACTTTTTAGTGCTACTGGCGCAAAAGAGGCCTTAGATATATTAAACAATAAAAAAATAGATGTTTTGGTCTTAGATTTGATGATGGACGAGATGGATGGCTTTGAAATGTTGGCGCATCTGAGGGAAAAAAATAGTGAAATTAAAACTATTGTAGTGAGTGCGTTGAGTGATGATGAGACTATTTCACGCGCGCGTACACTTGGTGCACAAGGGTATTTGAGTAAACCTTATGAGATACTGAGTCTGAAAAAAGAGGTAGCGCAGCTACTTTTAAAACATATTGATATAGAGGAGTTTTTTGAGAGTATGGCACTTTATCTTACGGAAGAAAAGCGCTATCAACTCTCACGTGATTTTTTTACCCAAGCAACATTTAGTCTTGAATTGGAGTTTCTCACAAAGCAGACAAAGCATCCACACTATACTTTATTAGAGAGTACAAATACTCAACTGCAGAGACGATGGAACGCTCTTTTAATATCAAAGCGCGCTAAAGATGAGTTTTTAGACTCTGCGCGTTTGGAAAAAGAAGCGCAGGGTATTTATCTTTGAGTTGAACCAAGATCCACTAAGTGCCAAACACCTTTAACCCAGTCACCATTAGATTGACCTGATTGAGTATCTTTAACAAACTTATATAGCGGTTTGTTTTTGTACGCCAACTGTTGACTGCCATCACTACGTTCAAAATATTTAAAGTCACCGCTTACAGTGCCTGTTGGCAGTTTACTTAAGTCAATCTCTTTACTATAGGCTGGCCAAATTGCCAAACAATCCCCTTCACAGTTACTTACTAATGCTGTATCTTTATCAAAGGTATATAGGGCAAATCCTTCTGTATTGGTGAGATAGGTTTGTACACGTTTCTCGGGAGATAATTTTGCTTCATTGATTGGGGTGAAGTCTGCTGGTGGATAGACAAGATGCCATACTTTATTGACATTATCACCTAAGGTATTGCTCGCATTTTCATCTTTAAAAAAGTAGTAAAGTGCATGTTTTCTGTACGTAGCGTGCTCAGAATTGATAAGACCAAAGTCAACATTATCGCTAATTGAAGCTGAGAATATTGGCCAAATATCCAAACAAGCACCCAAGCAGTTTGAGACATCAAGGGTATCTGCATCGAAGTTATACAGTGTCATATCATGGGTATCAATGAGATATGAAGCTGCTCTAGTTTTAGTAGAGAGTTCAACTTTAGTTGCAGTATTGCCCGTAGCCTTATTATTATTATCTACAGTAGGTGAAGTAGAGTCTTCACAGCCAGAGATAAATAGTGTTGTTGCTAAAGAGAGACTCAGCAGTAGAGGTGTTATTTTCATTTTTAATTCCTTGGTTTTTTTAAGTTGACCGAAGTTTAGAATGTGAAAATGAATTTTTTATGAATTTTCACTTAACACACTTGTAACACTTTTTTTCTACTATTCGTTCGAAATAGGAGTATTTATGAAAAAAGTAGGTCTTTTTACCGCAGGATTATTAAGTTTGGTACATGCCAATGATATTGTTAACTTGGATACGGTTACCGTGACAGCCCAGCGCGCTGAGCAGAAGAGTTTGGATCAGTCTTTGAGTATCTCTAAAAAAGAGGAGAGCGAAATCAAGATGGATCAAGTAGTGTTTCAAAAAGATCTACTCAACTCTATTAGTGGAGTGAATATCTCCCAAACAACTTCAGTAGTGGGTCACATGACTTCAGTACGTACCCCAATTACAACAGGCCCATATTTTCTCTTTTTACAAGATGGTATCGCAGTTCAATCATCAGGATTTTTTAATCACAACGCCTTGGCCTATACCAACTTTGAGTCTGCTTCTTCGGTGGAGGTTTTAAAAGGGGCGGGAACAGCGCTTTATGGCTCAGACGCAGTAGCGGCAACTTTTAATGTGCAAACAAAAGAGCCTGCAAAAGAGTTTGAAACGGTACTACGCCTTAAGGGTGGGAGTGATGATTACTACTCTGGATATGCTGAAATCAGTGACACGATTGATGAGAAACACTCTTACCGTGTTGGTGGTGGTTATACTAAAAACAGAGGATGGAGAGATCATACGGCTTATGAGCGTATGGAAGCACTGCTTCGTTATGACTACGCACTCAATGAAGACAACCTTTTAAGTTTTAAAGCCAGTGCAAATAAAACGGATGCGGAGCAAGCAGGAACATTAGGTTCACTTGATGATTTAGAAAACAATGCACAGAGTGTTGGAAATCTTCAAGATATTATAGATGAGGGTTATAATCCGAAACGTAAGTTTGACTTTGCCCGCGCTTCACTAGAGTGGAACAACTACAGCTTTGAAGATGTAGAGATCAGTACCATCGCTTATGCACGCTACACCCGTAACCGCTACACAGCGACATGGGAAAACAATCTTCCAAGCAATGATGCCCGTCAAATCTCTTTAGGTTTGATGCAAAAAAATGATATTGAGTTTGATGGTTTTAATATTATTGTGGGACTTGACTCAGAGTATACGGATTCAGATACCAAGTATGTGCAAGAGTTTGATTATGTACCAAGTGGTTGGGGAAGTTCCGTAGATGTGGGAACGATTTATGATTATGATGTGAATTATCTTGCTATCGCTCCTTATCTTCATAGTGATATTAACCTTTTAGACAACCTTCTTTTGTCTGCTGGTTTACGTTATGACTATAACGCGTTTGATTATACCAATCTTGCTGGCACTGGTGAGTATGGTAACTCTTCATACTACCGTCCAGAGAGTAGAACAGACAGCTTCTCACATCTAAGTCCAAAACTGAGTCTGAGCTACAAACCACAAGAGTCATTGAACCTTTATGCGCGCTACGCCAATGGATTTAGAATTCCTCAGGCATCACGTCTGTACTCTGCTAAAGTAACCAGTGATAATAAATTTTATGAGCTAGACGCAGAAACTTCGGACACTTTTGAAATAGGGGCTAAGAAACTTTTTGAAGAAGCTTATGTGGAAGCAGCGATTTATTACATGAGTATCAACGACACCATCACACAGTATGAAGATGCAAATCGTGACCGTTACTATAAAAATGGTGGTCAAAGTATTCATCAAGGGATTGAGCTTAGTTACACACAAAACTATGGCGAACAAGTACGTTCAAAAATAGCTTACTCATACTCACAACACAACTACGTGAATGATGAGCGGTATGGCAACAATGAACAAGCCAGCGCACCAAATCATAACGCCAATGTACGTCTTTACTATTTACCATCATACCTTCAAAATTTTACACTCTTAGGTGAAGTACAGTACATCAGTGAGTACTGGATGGACAATGACAATGAGAACAAATACTCAGGGTATACCGTAGGGAATATCAAAGCAGATTATGAAGTTAATGAGGCACTTAATGTCTTTGCTAAAGTCAATAATATCACGGATGAAAAATATGCAGAACAAGCTTCATTTGCTTATGGACGTGAACGTTATACACCCGCCGCACCGAGACAGTTTTTTGCAGGACTTGAATACACGTGGTAAAAATATTTAAACTCCATAAGTACTCCGCACTTTTAGCGGGAGTGCTTCTCTTTTTACTGGCAACTACAGGGCTGTTTTTAGACCATAAAAACTTCTCTTTTATGTATGACATCACTTTTGAAACCGACTCACAAAGTCTACTTAAAAAAGAGAACCGTCTTTTTGAATCGTTTTGGAACAATCCTGCAGATGCCAGCCATCAGATGAGTTGTGGGCACCGTGGGATTTTTGAGCAGACAAAAGAAGAGAGTAAAGAGATACTTGATATTCAGTGTATGTCTCTTCGAGACTCCTCTAAAGGACTGTTTGCAGCGACTTCGGATGGTGTTTATATTTATGATGAAAATATATGGAAATCCTTTGCCCTTGGTGGTGAATATATCAATGCCCTTTCCTTAGATGACACATCACTTTTTGCAGTCATTGATAAACACAGTATTGTAGAGTTGGATTACACAGGTGCAGAAATTGTACGTCACGATAGAGTAAAGATAGACAGCGCGCTACTTAAAGAGGATATCAAACTCTCACGCTTCACTAGGGATATTCACTATGGACGGGGTCTTTTTGATGGGATTAGTTCACTGCTCATTAATGATTATAGTTCTGTGGTTTTGATTTTTTTAACACTCAGTGGGTATATCGCTTGGTACTTTATCAGGAAAAAGAAGCGCGCTCAGTTGGTTAGAAGTATCATCAAAATACATGCGAGTCTATTTTCTATTTTTGCTATTATCCCTTTACTCCTGTTGGCACTCAGTGGTATCTTGTTGGATCATTCAAAACTCTTAGGTTCATGGATGAAGTCGGTTAATCTCGAAAATGCTTACCTACCTCCCGTGTACAGAAGTTTAAGTGAAGACATCTGGTCGATAGATCATGACAAAGGTGTCTATTATATTGGAAATCGCTATGGGGTGTATGAGAGTTCTGATTTAAAACAGTGGGACTTTGCTTCAAAAGGTTTTGCCTATCGTATGAAACGTATTGATGGGACATTGTATATAAGTGGAATGGGCGCGCCAAACAGAGTGAAAGTCGATGATAACTATCAGATGTTGAAGAAAAGCCCACACATGTTTAAAGATATATCCATAGAAAAAGAGAAAAATATCTTTCTAGCCCACCACAGTGATGTGCAGCTCCCAGAATTTACGAGTATCACACTTTATACGCTACTGCTTGCCTTGCATGATGGAACTTTTTTCGCCTCCTGGTGGGTTTGGATTAACGATATAGGCGCTGTATTATTGATGGTGATTCTATTTACAGGACTAGCGCGCTACATGAAAAGAAAGAAAATTATTTAAGCCTTCGAAAGTATCTTAATAATTTTTAGTTTGAAGGCACTGTAGGGTGCGTATTTAATGGGAAACTCAAAAAAAGTATTCTTTTTCAAGATACTTTTAAAATGTGAAAACTCATCAAAGCCAAACTTTCCATGATAGCTCCCCATACCACTCTCTCCCACACCACCAAAAGGGAGATTTTCACTGGTTAAATGCATCACGGAGTCATTAATAGCACCTCCACCAAAAGAGAACTCTTGGATGATTTTATCACTGCATTTACTGTTTTGAGTGTAGATATAACAAGAAAGTGGTTTGGGTCGTGTTTTGAGCTCTTTGATGACATCATCTAAGTTATCAAAGCTGATGATAGGCAGCAAGGGGCCAAAAATTTCTTCTTGCATGATTTTGTCTTCAAAAGTCACATTGTCCAGTAGTGTTGGAGTTATTAGTCGTTTTTGAGGGTCTCTTTTATTTCCATAGATAACTTTTTCTTCCTCTATAAGGCTCTCTAAACGCTTAAAATTTCTCTCATTAATAATTTGAACATAGTTATCTTCAAGCTGTGAAAACTGTTTATCTATCTCTTTTTTGAGTGCTTGAACAAACTTCTCTTTGATGCAATCTTCAATCAAAAGATAATCAGGGGCGACGCAGGTTTGACCAGCGTTGAGAAACTTCGCCCAGACAATACGTTTGGCACTGATTGTAATATCTGCATCTTTAAGTATAAATGTGGGGCTTTTACCACCAAGTTCAAGAACAACGGGTGTGAGATATTTGGCGGCTGCTTGATAGACTATGCGACCAACCATGGTGCTTCCAGTAAAAAATATCTTATCAAACTTCTCTTCTAGAATTTCAGTGGTGGTCTCAACGCCACCTTCGATAACACAAAAGTAGTGGCTATCAAAGTTCTCATTAATCAGTTTTGCCATGATGTTTGAGGTGTGTATAGAAATCTCACTGGGCTTGAGTATGACAGTGTTTCCTGCTGCTAAGGCGGTAATGACAGGAGCGAGTGAAAGTCCATAAGGGTAGTTCCAAGCACCGATAATTAAAACACTGCCTAAAGGTTCGCTATAAATATAACTCTTTGAAGGAAAGTTGAGCATATCTGAAGCCACCCTTTTAGGTTTTGCCCAAGAAGAGAGTTTTTTCAGTGCAACACTTATCTCATGATAGATAATACTCAGTTCAGTGGTATAGGTTTCAAATTCTGACTTTTGAAAATCACTGTAGATAGCAGTATAAAGAGCTGTTTCGTTCTCTTGAAGCAACTTTTCTAATCGTTTGAGTGCTTTTTTTCTGTATTGAATATCCTTGGTGATATTTGAGTTAAAAAACGCTCTTTGTTGATGTATGGTTGTTTTAATAGACATGACCAGACCTTGTTTATGGATATATTAATATCGCATCTTGATGTTGAGTTGTGTATCTTTACTCACCTCAAACTGTGATTCTTCAAAATTGGCTGCACGAAAAGTTGGGCGGATGTTGTTGCTAAACCCATAACCCTCTTTAGGAATACCTAAAAAGTTTTTGTTTAAAACCTTGTCTTCATTTTCATCATGAAAGATGGAAAGTGCATAGGTTCCCTCAGGGATATCTTTAAAAACATAATGCATCTCACCGAGCTTGGCTTTTATCTCTTGTCCAATAAAGATACTCTCATATTCCCTAAAACCTTCTGGCTTATTATAAAGACCTATAGAAATAAGGCCCGTATTATTTAAAACACCTGTAATTTTCACACTCAAATCAGCACTATAAAGTGAAGATAACAGCGCGCTTAGTAGTAGTAGATTTTTCATAATTTCTCCTTGTTATAAAAGAAGTTTATATCATCTGAAAGGCTTTGTCATTCACTTAGGTTAATTTGAGTTTGGCTTTAAGACGACTCAGCGATTGTGGTTCCATCCCCAACATCGAAGCGATATGGTACTGTGGGACTTTATTGAGAAGATATGGGGTCTCTTGCATAAATCTTTCAAATCTTGTTGTAGCATTGTCTTGCAAAGAGGAGAGAAAAAGGTTGTGAACATGAGTATAAGCGATCTCTGCCATTAACCTTCCAAAACGGTTTCCTTTTTTTTGATAATTATAGAGAAACTGCACATCTTCGTAGGCAGTAGAAAAGAGCGTACAATCTTCCAAAACTTCAAAACTAAGAGATGAGGGTATTTGATTGCTAAAGCTATTGTAATCAGTGACGTAGAGATTGGTCATTTTAGAATTCTCATCATTAAAAAAGATATGCCAAGTGATGTCTTTACCCACATCAGAGATGATGTAGGCACGCACGATACCACTGTTTATAAAATGAAGGTCTCTCATTACATCTCCTGCGTAATGAACAATCTCCCCTTTTTTATAATGCGTAACCTTGAGTTTGGTTTTAAAGACATTCCACTCTATGAGATTAAAAGAGATATATTGATCCATAAAGGTTTTATAATTTTCGTACATATTTAATTATAGTGTAATATCTTATAATTTTGGCACAGCGCGCAAGTAGGCCTTTTTAGCATCAAGTGTTGCCCAAAAGTTGTCAGCTTGTTTTTGAAATGTTTTATTTGTTATGCCTGTGTTAGAGACTGAGGCCATTAAAGAGAAGTCGATTTTCCCCTCCTGAACGACTTGTATGCCGGCTTTATAACAGACCTCTTTGACACTTTCTCGTCTGTTTTTGTAGATAGGTTGGGCTAAGACTTCTGCGGCGGTGAGAAAAAACTCTCCCATGAGATGGGTGTTTTCATTATGTGAATCCCACGCTCTATACATTCCTTTAAGACCATCAAAATTATTGTCCACATCAGGAAAACCAGCAGCACTAAAGACCACAAAACCCTGTTCTCCACGCTCTGGGTATCGATCTGGATGAGAGATATGCCCTTGCTCATCAAGTAACATATAGGGCTCTAAGATAGGGAGTAGTCTGTCCATAAAACTTTTCATAATACCTGTGACATTAAAGATAAACAGGGGTGAGGCAAAAACAATAAGATCTGCATTTCTGTACTTTTCACGTAACTCAGTCATAGAATCTTTATGTACACACTCTCCTGGCGTTTTACTCCAGCAGGTATAACAGCCATCACACAGGGAAATGTCTAATTCACTGAGTTTAAAACTCTCGACATTGGCACCTTGAGTGATGGCGCCACGGATAAATTCATCAACCATCAAGGTAGTTTTACTGAGCTTTTTATTGCGCATGCCTCCATCAAAAACCACAATATTTTTAATTTTTTTAGAGTGAATGGTTTTATAGTTATAGTCTTGTATCCGCTCAACACCTTCCTCTTCTAGCGCGCTGGCATCAAAGAGCTTTTCAAACTTTTGCATGATCGAAGCATCACCTTCGAGGGTATATTTTTTAGTCAAAAAGGCATCTGTGCCATCAACATCACCATTGGTGATATCTAACCAGAGTTTTGAATCTGCGGTGATGATGAGTGTTGGATCACTATGGCCGCCTTGATGTTGGGTACAGACCTGATCTTTGATGATAAGATGACGTACTCCTGCTTCTTCTCCACTAAGATCAAACTGCACCACAACATCTACATCACGCGCCATCTCTTTGTTGAGACCATAAGGCATCGATTCAAAGGCATCTTTAATCGTATCAAAATGTAAACGTGCGCTGGGTGATTTCATCATGATTTTTGGTAAAAATACAGAGAGTGGAATCCCGATAAGTATCTGTGGTAAAAAAGCGACACCATTGGAGAGTAAAATATTTTCTGCACTGTAGGGTGAAAATTTTATCTGTACAAGTAAAAAAGCAAGTGCAAAAAGTCCAGCCCAGATAAAACTCAGACGGCGATTGATTTTTAAAAAGATCTCACTTTGAATGATTGCAGAGCTATATGCCCCTTTTGAGACATAATAGGTAAAAGGTTTTTTACCTAAAAGAGGAGGGATAAACGCCATTAAAAAAAGTAGAGTGTAGATAGTTATTGAGATTATTTCCATAGGAGATTCCTTCGTGTTTAAAGAAGTATATGAAAATATCTAATGTTCTGTCATTCACATAGGTTAATTAATATGCAGAACTTTTGTAGCAAAGAAGAGACTATTTAGTCTCTTCTGGAGTAGGCTCAGCTTCTGCTGGCGCGCTGGGCTCTTCATTTGGCGTTGCTGTTTCTACTATAGGTGTTTCTTCAGTAGTTGTAGTTTCTGCCTCTGGAGTCGCTTCTATTGTCTTTTGTGTTACTTCTTCTGCTGGAGTCTCTGCTGCTGTGTTAACATCGTCTTGTGGAGAATCACTCATCGCTTCACTGTGTGCAGGTTCAAGCACTTCTTCTTCAGGAGCGCTTTCTTGTACAGGGTTTAAAGAGTGATTTAAAAGATCTTTAAAGCCTTCTAGCTCCTGCGCTGAAGTCAGTTCAAAAGTATAAGCGATAGGTTTTGGATACGTAATTCCTCCATCAGCTTCAACTTGAATATCTTTTCCAGTTGCGACAATAACACTCGCAATAGAGCCATTTTCTGAATTTTGATAGTGAAAGTCAAAAGTAGGTTCATCAGTGATAACGGTATATGCAAGATTTTTACCCTTATTTGTTGGATATTCGACATTCCAATCTGCTACAGCCAAATCAATAACACGCATCAATTCTACTACATGTGCATCAGTTAAAACGATGGCGTGATCAAGATTGTAGAGAGATAGTTTAGGGCTACCTTTAGCAGAGGCTTCATCAAAGGTAGGAACAATTAAGCTGTAATGCTCAGTCCCGTTGTCAAGTGCAGAAATTACACCAAAATCTGGGTATTTAAGATCACTATTGAGTCCTTCAACAACGCTAAAGTCAGTGACTGTGTTGATACTTCTAAATTCGATTTTTTTATCAGCAGTGATACTCACATCTGAATGATATGGTACTGTTTTAACTGAACATGCGCTAAAAATAAGTGCACTAAGTGCAAGAGAACCTAATAATTTTACGTTCATACTAATCCTTTAATTTATAATTATTTTTCATGATAGTCTTACTTAGCTTAAGTCTATTATAAAACATGCGCCATCTTCAGAGTTTTTTGCTAAAAGTATGCCTTTATGGTGCTCTTCTACAATAGTTTTAGACATATATAAACCCAGCCCTGTTCCATTTTTTTCGTCTTTAGTAGAGAAATAGGGATCAAATATCTGTTCAATAATCTCTTGAGAAATACCTCCGCCATTATCACAAATAGAGATACTTTTTTCGTCAGTAGATATTTTGACAGTTGGAGTTTCTACTTGATGTTCTTCTAAGACATCTTGAGCATTTTTTAATACGTTTAGAATAACTTGCATCAGTTCATTACTATAACACTCGACCTCTTGCTCGTTGTCACCATACTCTTCAATGACTTTTATCTTTTTGTTTTCGTAAGAAGCTTTGATGATTTTCAGAGATCTTTTAATGAGGTCTCTAGGCTTAACAAGGGAACTCTCTTTATTTGACTTGTAAAAATTTCTAAAATCATCAATAGTATGGCTCAGTGTCTGAACTAAACTATTAACGGTAGTAAGACGTTCTGTAAAGTAGGCGCTCTCTGTCTCTACAATTTCTGCAGAACTTAGTTCAGTATTTCCGAGTGTGATACGCATTTGAAGATCAAAAGTAATGGCATTAATTGTCGTTAGTGGTTGCCTCCATTGATGGGCAATCATTGAAATCAGTTCACTCATCAGTGCCAAACGGGACTGCTGTAACATCTGTTGATCTTGAAGCCTATTTTTCTCTAGTTCTTCTTGAACACGGGCCTCTAGCGAGGTGTTGAGTTTTTCTAGCTCTTGGGTCTGTTTTTTGATGACATTGTCTAATGTACGCTTTAGTGCCTGTGTTTCTACTCGTGAGATTTTTATAAAGAAAAAAGTAAGGACAATAAGTAAAAAGAGGGTGATAGATTGGGAGATAAGAATTTTTTGCATATAGGTATCTAATGTTGTTTCAATAAAATCAATTTTTATATCTGCTCCAAGAATATAGGGAGATCCATTTTTGCTTTTCATGGGAATAAAGATTGTACGAAAAACACCCCATTTATCTTCAGATTCTTCATAGGCGATTTCATTTTTTTGCAGTAGAGTTGTTAAAAGTGGGGTAGCTTCATCATAAAGATCAAAATAGGCGGTGACATCATTTTTGGCCAACTCTTTATTGGTGGCACTTGAACTGGTAAAAAATATCTCCCCCTCTATCTGTATCATGGAGTAAATGTATTCTATCTCTGTATTGTTGGTGAGTCTTGAAAGGGATAAGGTGTTAAGTGTGTCTTCTTCAGGGCTAATAGAATTTTTTAAATGTGCACGCTCATGAAAGTCCTTACTTAAAAGTAGATCCACGTTGAGGGCATTGTTTTTTAGAGTTTTATCAATATTTTGATAAAGTATATCTCGGTTCATTGTATAGTTCAGGTAGGAGTTTATAATTGAACCTAAAAAAACAAAAAAAACAAAGATAATGGCAATAAGTAGACTGTTTTTTGTACGATAATTTTTTAAATAAGTATCAGTCAACATAGGTTACCTCTCTACCAATCGTCTGTTCTATGTTAACTCAATTTTGTCTCATTTTTATCAAAATATTTTACTTTGTTAAAAAATATAATTTTATAATGGTTTTATAGTTCCTTGTTGTCGCATTTTGTTGAAGTTTTTTCTCTATAAACGTGTTGGAGATCTTTGTTTTTCCATAACCACTGGGTGTGTGAAGATAGATCTCTCTTCCGATAACTTCTAAACTTTCATCTTCTTTGAGAGAGTCCTGCAGTAAGGCGATATCTTCTTCTTTGGCGTCATTCTCAAGAAAGGTGACAAGATATTGAGAACCTTCTGATTCGAGATTAAGGGTAGAAAAACTTGGATGTTGCATGACTTGTTCTATCTCTTGTTGAGTACGAATTAAGACAGGTACATCAAAACTGTATCGCTGTTTTATAGCCTCTTTGATATTGTGACTCAGCGCGCTGGGAGCTAGACTATCACTTTTGAAAATGACATTTCCACTTTGGATGTAGGTAGTCACTTTGCTAAATCCAAGCCCTTCGTAGAGTGCCTTTAGATCCTTCATCAGAATCTTTTTCTGACCGCTAACATTGATACCTCTTAGGATAGATATATAGGTGTTCACGAAAACAACCAGCCTAAAAGTCCACCTTTTTTGCCACGGGCTTTCTCAATCATTCGGATATATCTGTCTGCTGAACCAGCACCCAATTCGTAATCTTTAACCATCTTGCTTTTTTTATCAATACTTACACAAAAAGGCACACTTTGAATTTCAAATTTTTTAGCCAGCTTGGGGTTTTGTGCCACATTAACCTTAGCAATCATCACCTCAGAATCAAAGTACTTATCAAGGTGGGGAAGTAGGGGTAAAACCTCCTGACAAGGCCCACAAGAAGGAGAGTAAAAATCAATAAATATTGCCTCATCAAAGTGCTCAACATTTTCAACGTAATTTTCATCATTCAGATCAAGTAACATAAATCCCCTTTTTTAGTATTTTAGCATATTTGATACAGCAAAGATATTTATATAACTATTGTATAATGTATTAAACAAAAGGATAACTATGTTGGATGTTCTAAAAAACACATTTCTTAAACAGCTTCAAAACACCTCACTGGATTTTAAACGATATATGCATCAAGATCTGGATATGAATGATAAGCTTATCGGGATACTTGGAAGTCGTGGGGTAGGAAAAACAACCTTTATTTTACAATATCTCAAAGAGCTTGACCTGCCCTTTGAAAAAAAACTCTATTTCTCTGTGGATCATTTTTATGTTGCCAACACTTCACTGTATGAGATAGCAGAAGAGTTTAGTCAAAGAGGTGGGGAAGTGCTTGCTATTGATGAGATTCATAAATATCAAAACTTTGCACAAGAGTTGAAGTCTATCTATGATACTTTTGACTTAAAAGTTATATTTAGTGGTTCCTCTGCGCTGGCTTTAGAAAATTCTAAAGTGGATTTGAGTCGGCGCGCTGTACTTTATCGTATACATGGGTTGAGTTTTAGAGAGTTTTTAGAGTATGAAACGGGGAAAAAATTTGTGAGCTATACGCTTGATGAACTTCTAACCAATCACAGCAGTATTGCCATAAGTATTAATGAAAAAATTAAACCATATGAATACTTTTCAAAGTATTTACAACATGGATACTATCCATTTTATAAGCAAAATATCAATCTGTACGCCCAAAAACTTAATGAAGTACTTAACGTAATAATAGAGAGTGACCTTCCTTTGATATTTAATATCGAGCCTAGAAATATCCATAAGTTAAAAAAGCTTTTGGCGCTGCTTTGTCAAAGTAAACCCTATGAGCTTAACATCTCAAAACTCGCTACAAAAATTGAGATCAATCGAAATACCCTTTATAATTATCTTCACTATTTAGAAGCAGCGAGTTTAACAAAGATGATCAAACAACTCTCTAAAGGTGATGCAATACTAACAAAACCAGAAAAACTTTATCTTAACAATACCAATATTAGCTATGCCTATTGTGAAGACAGTGACATAGGAACAAGAAGAGAACAGTTTTTTAGCAATCAAGTCGCAATAAAACATAGTATTCATTACTCAAAAGTGGGGGACTTTCTTATCGATAAAAAAATAGTTGTTGAAATAGGTGGTAAAAATAAAAGCTTCTCACAGATAAAAGATCTTGAAAACAGCTACATTATCGCAGATGACATAGAGGTTGGATTTGGAAATAAAATCCCACTTTATCTGTTTGGATTTTTATATTAAAAGCTGAGTAAATTCATAAATTGATTATAGTTAGAGCTATCTCTACAATATCGCTCAAGACCACTTTTTGTTGTCTGATTATAATGATCAATTAGATTTGGATTGGCGCCGTTATTTAGTAGTAGTTTAAAAGAGTGTATATCATTACAAGATTTTCCCGCAAAGGTTAAAGCTGTTTCGCTGCCTTTATATTGAAAATTAACATCTACTCCGTGTTTTAAAAAAAGTTGGAGTAGTTCGACATTATTATCTGAAGCGGCACGTGTAAATGGAGTATAAACACCACGTGCATCAAGTGCATACATATTAGCACTGGTTTCCAATTATAAAAAGTGGTGTGAGGCCTGAACTATTTTTTGCTTCTAGTTGAATATTGGCATCTAAGAGTAGGCTTAGTTTCCCTTTGTATTTAGGGGCTTTAGCCAGAGTAGTATGAAGTTTTAGTGCAATATAGATGGAGTTGTCTATCTTTCGATCAATATAGTCCAGAGCTGTTTTACCATAGTCATCTTCATGACTAACATTAACGGAAGCCGTGAGTAAATTTTGAACCATTTGTCTATTATGATTGATTGCAGAGAGTATTAATGCGGTTCTTCCCTTATTTTTTACTAACTGCATAAATTTCATCATTTAGAGTATAGGGTTCTATATGAATGAGGATTTCTGGAACATGTAGTGGTGTGAAATTTTTAAATACACTTTGTTCAAACACATCACTATCGTAAGCGACATTATCTAAATTGCACTTCTGTGAATTAAACTCATAATTAAAAACCCACATTATATTTTCATCCTCAATAGACTCTATAAGATAAGCACTGAGTCCAGCTGGACCGAAACCGCAAGATCTTTTCATTACATGATAAAAAGAGAGAATTTTAAATTCACTTCCTATGGCATAGAGTTTTAGCTCTTTATGCATAACATATTTATTATTATACTTTTTGTTTGCCTCTTGATGAAGAAAATTAACACCATTTTCATCAAAGCTAATCCCCTCTTGAGATCATCTCTTCTGTTATTGTGAAAGTTTTATTCTCACATGGAGTGTTTTGATATTGATCAAGATACGTTTTATTGGTTTGACCAAAAAATGACATAAGATAGGTATAGTAGCCTATTATCCCAAGTAGTGGTAACGAGAGAAGAATCCTTATGATAGTAAAATCATGGAAGCTTTGTCTCTTTTTTGTAAAGAGCGTCATGATGAGTGGGAGAATTAAGCTTATAGATAAAATGGATAAGAGAAAACGTAAAGAGGCACGTAAAATGTTAAGCCTTCTCCTTGCTCTCCATAAATTGATAGTCCCAGTATCTTTTTCCCTATAGTGGCATGCCATTTTGAAGATAGAAGCAAAGAAGAATATAGCCAATAAGATATTATTTTTAGGAGAATTGGAGCAGATTCGAGGGTGAGAGATTCAAGTAGATAAAAAAGTATTGCAAAGAGAATAGTATCAACAATAAAGGTTAAAAATCTTAGCCAAAGCCCAGCATATGATGGTTCTTCAGAATCAGACATCTAAAAACTAATCAATAATTCACCAAAGATTGCGATGATACCTAGAAAAACGATGGAGGTTATAAACACCAAAGCGGTAAGCTCTTTAGGTCGACAGTCATAGAGTGAGGCGAGGTTAACGTTGGCTACGGCGAGTGGCATGAGTAGCTCCATCATCAAGATACCTTTTATCATCGGTTCCATCTCTAATATTGTTAAAACAATATAGGCGATAAGAGGGAGGGCGATAAACTTCAGCGCGCTGACCCATCCAAGTAGAAGCTTGTTGATGGTTTTAAACTTCACTCCATAAAGATAAATACCAAGCAAAAAGAGCTGCATGGTCATGGAAGCGTAGGCACCCATCATCAGTGAGTTCTCTACAACGGCGCTGGGTTGGTAATGAAAAAGATTCAGTGTGATAGCCATAAAGGCTGCCCAAAGTATAGGTAGTTTCAAGATGTTTTTGAGCGACTCTTTTACACTGAAATTTCCACGTGAATAGAAGTAGACGCCAAAGGTGTAGACGATAAAAATATTCATCAGGTTTATCATCGTGGTGTAGGGAATGGACGCTTCACCAAAAAGTGCGATACCTAAGGGGATTCCTAGATTTCCTGTGTTTCCTATCAGCGCACTGACGGTTGCAATGGAGCGCTCTTTGGTATCTTGAAACATTTTTCTAGCGATTGCCCATGAGAAAAGTAAAACAGTTAGTGTGATGAGCAAGTAGACAAGGGGCGCAAAGATAAGGGATTCATCGATTGGACGTTTAAGCAGTCCCCAAAAAGTGAGAAAAACTTGTAGAAAATAGACATTTAAAAGAGTGATGGTTTTATCATCTATCTTCTCTTTAAAACTCCATTTGGCTACGTAACCCATTAAGATAAAAATGTAGACACCGAGAATAGATATGAGTAGAGTGAGTGGGTCTATTATTCAGCCTTTGTTAGAGGAAGTTTGATAACAAACTGTGCACCATTTTTTATCTGAATAGCACAGATAGAACCAGCACAATGTTCCTCAATAATCATCTTTGACATATGCAGACCCAATCCACCGGAGTCTTTCTTTTTGGTAGTAAAATAGGGATCAAACAGCTTAGGTAAAACATCATCTTTGATGCCTCCAGCATTATCACTGATACTTAAGATGGTGGAGGTGTCACTACAGTACTGAGAGATGACGAGTTCAGGTTCAGCGATGTTATTTGAGATAAAAAAGTCATTGGCATTTTTGAGTAGATCGATAAGAACTTGGATGATCTCTTCTTCATAGCTCATAAATTGGACATCCTCCTCAAGTTCTGTAAAAAGACGAACAGAATTTTGATCTAAGATGGGTTTGACTACTTCTAAGGTACGTTCGATTATGGTACTAAAAGAGGTTTCATGTGTCATTTTATTGGGATCAAAAAAACTGGTAAATTGATTCATGGTACCAGAGAGGTGTTGGATGCTTTTATTGATTTTTTCTAGTTCAGGTAAGGTGTTTTCATTGTTAATACCCGATATGGCACCTTCAATTTCTAGAGAAGAGATAATTGCAGAGATGTAAGACAGTGGCTGTCTCCATTGATGCGCAATAATAGTAATCATCTCACCAAGCTGTGCTTTACGGCTCTGTCTTAAAAGTTCGGAATGGGCTTTTTTTTGACTTGAAATGTCAATACCTTCAGCCACAATGTATTCGTTATTTCCCTCTTCATGATGAACGGCGTGGATACTAAAAGTAATCCAGATACGCATTTTAGAGTGCAGTTCGATCTCAATTTCTTGGGAAATAACCTCTCCATGAAGAGCACGTTTTAAACAATCTTGTATATGTGCTTTGTTGTTGATATCATAACTCCACCAACGCGCATCACTAAAATGCTGGCCTTTGATATCATTAAGATTTAGCTGTGACATCTGTAGGGGTAGATTGTTGACAAAGAGGATATGTCCTTCTAAGTCAAGAAGAGCGACAAAGGTATGCATATCATCAAGAAGTGCAGAAACTTTTTTAGCGGTCTCTTGTTCCATTAGAATCCCTTATAAATCTTGTAAATTATCTTAAAATATTATAGCGAATTATTTAGGCTACTCTAACACTGCCTTGGCTAAAATCCATCAAAGAATAAAAAAGTGAGTCTAAATGATAGATGTTTTAGTTGTAGGTAGTGGGGGTGCTGGCTTAGTGAGCGCGCTGGAAGCTTCAAAAAATGGTGCCAAAGTGGTGGTACTTTCTAAATCATATCCAACACGTTCACAAACCTGCATGGCGCAAGGTGGTATCAATGCTGCGCTGGGTCATAAAGAAGCAGACTCGATAGAGCAACATAAAAAAGATACACTCAAGGCCGCGCATGGATTGGCGGACGAAAAGGCGGTAGAACTTTTAACGTCTAGCGCGCCAGAAGCGGTGGCTTTTTTAGATGCTATCGGTGTGCCTTTTTCACGTGATAAAAACTCCAATATAGCGCAACGTCGATTGGGTGGAGCAAGCAGTTCACGTGCGTGTTATGCACAAGACTATACCGGTCTAAAAATCCTACATACGCTTTACGATCAGTGTTTAAAAGAGGGTATAGAGTTTAAAAATGAACGTTTTTTACTTAACTATATCGTTGACACAGATGAAAATGGAGTCGAGCGCGCTAGTGGTGCGACGGCTTTAAATATCCAAAGTGGAGATGTTGAAGAGTACCGAGCAAAAACAGTCATCGCTGCAACGGGTGGATATGCCAGACTTTTTGACAAAAACTCTACTAACTCCACTGCCTCAACGGGTGATGGGGTTGCGGCGGCTATGCGCGCTGGAGCACGGTTGAGTGACTTAGAGTTTATTCAGTTTCATCCTACGGCGCTTAAAGAGTCTTCTATTTTGATTTCAGAGTCAGCACGTGGAGCAGGTGGACATCTTTTAAATGCCAAACATGAACGTTTTACCAATGAACTCGCTCCTCGTGATGAGGTGGCACGTGCGATTGCAGATGAGATAGAAGATGGTGGTGCTGTTTATCTGGATATTCGTCATTTAGGTGAAGCATTTATTATGCATGAACTTCCCCAAGAGAGAAAATTGGCCAAGCTGTATGAAAACATTGATCCGGTGCATGATCTGATTCCTATTCGTCCTGTAGCACACTATTCGATGGGTGGTATAGAAGTTGATGAAACTTCTCAGACAACACTTAAGGGTCTGTACGCCGTGGGTGAATGTGCCAATCATAAAGTCCACGGTGCCAATCGTCTAGGGGGGAACTCACTTTTAGAACTTATCGTCTTTGGAAAACAAGCAGGCGAGAATGCTTCCAAAAATGCATTGGGACATGAGCGTAATTTTTTAGAAAGTTCTCAAAGTGATAAAGACAGTGCGTTTATCTTAGGTCTCATAGCATCCAAAAGTCAAACAGATTTTTATGAAAAACGTACCCTAATGGGAAATGTTTTCTACAATAGTGTTGGACTTAAACGTGATGAAAAGAGTTTGAATGAAGTACTTATTCTGGTGAAACAGATTCAGAGTGACTATGTATTGATGGGACCTAAAGATAAAAGTAAGGTTTACAATACCAATCTTGTTGAGTTTATCGAGTTTGGTAACAGTGTAGAGTTGGCCGAGATTGTTTTATTAGGTGCCATTAGACGTAATGAGAGTCGTGGGGCACACTTTAGAAGTGACAAACCACAACAAAATGATGAAGAGTATGCGGCGCATACAATTTCATACAAAGAGGATGGTGTTTTATGCGTAGATTTTATGAAGTAAGTTTTAACAGTACGGATGAGGCGATAGATAAGTTACTTGAAGAGAGCGAAGATAGTAATTGGGGTGGCGGATCTTGTGAAGACTCTTTGGATGATGCTTTTTATGAGCGTGATGAAAAAGATGAAGAGTTTTATGATGAAGAGGATGATTATGAACGTGAGATGTGTGACTAAATCATGAAAATAGAAGTTCAACGTAATTCTAAAGTTTCTTATGAGATTGCTGATGCTGACCTTACACTTTTAGAAGCGCTCAGTGAAATCAAAACAACACAAGATGCCTCACTCTCATTTTCATCAGGATGTCGAAGTTCTGTTTGTGGGTCATGTTCGATGCGTGTTAATGGTAAAGAAGTTCTAGCATGTGCCTATAAGGTAAAAGCTGGCGATGTAGTAGAACCTCTTAAAAATATGGCTGTTGTTCGTGACTTGGTGGTGGACTTTTCAAAAGCTTATGAAACAATGAGTCGCGCTAAAACATGGATAACGGCTAAAGAAGAGCGTATTAAAGTTAGTGAAGAGGACGAGGCACTTAATGAGTTACAAAGTGACTGTATTTTGTGTGGGTCATGTTATAGTGCTTGTCCTGTTTACGCTGTAAATGATGATTTTCTAGGGCCATTTGCACTAACACGTGCATGGCGTTATGTTAGTGATGTACGTGAAGATGGTGTTATGGATAAAATAGAGACTATCCAAGCAAATGGTATCTGGGACTGTACCTTATGTGATGAGTGTACTGTCGTCTGCCCCTCAAATATCTCTTCAAAACAAGACATCGTAAAACTCAGAGGTAAAAGTGGCATCCTTGGATTTATGGATCCAAACTTTATGAATAACTTTGGCGGTGGCGGTCTAGACTTCGGTGCGCCACAGTTTTAAACTTTTCTACCAAGTCATTTTTAACCCATAATAGTTATTTGAACTATGGTGGGTATTAAACACCACAGGTTTTATCTCACTATCTTTCATTTTATAAGCATCTGTAAAAATCCATGAAAATACACTGCCTATTAGCGCACCAGCAATGACGTCATGGGTATAGTGATGTTGTGACTCTACACGGGTATACGCAGTAAAAGTGGCACCAATATATGCTAGTGCAGCATATTTTAGACCATATCTCATGTGGATAAATGTGGCACTTTGAAAAGTTGTAGAGGTGTGTCCTGAGGGAAAAGAGCGGGTGTTCTCACCATTGGGCCGTTCTTCTTGAACACTGTATTTTAGAGTATATGTGGTTGCAAGTGTGGCACCAAATGATTTGTAAAAAGCGTATTGACCTTGGGTGTCTTGCAAATAGAGTGTTGCTCCATAAGCAGAAGCGGGGATAATAATAAGTAGTGCATCACCGATGTCTTCTAATGTCTGTTGTCTGTGAGAAAGTTCACCAGCGCCCAGCGCGCTGGCGAGCAGTAGTGGACCGAGTAGTTTTCGCATTAAAGTGTTTTGATATCCATCAGTTCTATACGTTCACACTCTTTTTTGATGAGTTTTTTATTGCTTGCGTCATCTTCTGCCAGTGTTAGTAAATCGGCAAAATCATCTTTTAGTGCTTCAAAACTCTGAATCTCTTTTTGCGTCCCAATCATAACTTTAGCGTTCTCTTCAAGTGCATTAAGTTCGATGTTACGAAAACCTTTTGCAAATTCACTTTTAATAACCTTGGCTACCTTCTCATTTTCAAGTAGTTTTGCCAAAGTGACTTCAACGTTTACATCACTTTTACACAGTACCTTATACGAAACCAACATATTACCATCCATGACTTCATCCCTTTATGTGATAAATTATGGTGATATTATATTGCAATATGCAAGAGAGTTATTATTATCTTGCAAATTGACATATTATAGTGTGTGTGTAGCTGTCCAGATACCGTGAAGGTTACAGCCTGATTTGGCAGTTAATGTTTTTACATTATCAAGTTTGAGTCCAAAAGAAGCAGCGCCTCGTGAGATCTCAGGTTCTAGTGTTGACTTACCAACAAGTTTACCATCTGCGTAAAGCTCAATAAAATCAATCCAATGATCTTGCGTACTTGGATGAACAATTCCGCCTTGACCTATTAAAATCTCTACTAAGGTATAACCCTTAGAGTCTTTTTCTTTAAGTGTTATGAGTGGTGTATGTTTGAGTTCACCCTTGTCTAATTTCTTAGGATTTTTAGGTTTCATCTCAAGACGGTTCATATACTGTTCTTCCATCTTTGCTTCTGCGCCAACTGCTGCAACAACTGCGGCTAAACCTGCTACTCTTAATGCTTCTCTTCTATTCATATTTGTTCCTTTTAAGTGGTGAAATTTAAACTGTTCCATCATATCGCTTGCTGGATAATAATAAGCTAAAAAATTAGGGCTACTTTTAAGCCTTATGCACCATCTTTAGACCGATAATACCTAAGACAATAAGTCCGATAAAGAAAAAGCGCTCCAGTGCAGCACTGTCTCCAAAAAAGACAATACCTATAAGAAAGGTGCCCACCGCTCCGATGCCTGTCCAGACAGCGTAGGCTGTACCCATAGGGATAACTTTTTGTGCCAGTAGTAGTAAAAATCCACTCACAAACATACTAAAACCTGAAAAAAGTAACCACAGGGGAACAAAGCCTTCTTCTGTGATGCCGAGCTTAAGACCGACAGGCCAGCCCCATTCAAAGATACCTGCTGCTATTAAGTATATCCATGCCATGTTCGCTCCTAGTGTGAAGATAGTTTAAGCCCAACTATCCCAGCGATAATTAGACCAACAAATATAAAACGTTTGATTTCAGCAGACTCTTTAAAAAGGAGAATTCCCAAAACAAAGGCACCTACGGAACCAATCCCTGTCCAAACTGCATATGCCGTTCCCATAGGGATGACTTGCTGTGCGAGCATCAGTAAAGCACCACTAATAATCATCGTCACAGCTGCAAAACTTAACCAGTACCAATTGGTAGCCTCTTCTGTTTTTCCAAGTTTAAGTCCTACAGGCCAACCCCACTCGAAAAGACCCGCTAAAATAAGATAAATCCACTCTATACTCATGAAGACTCCTACGTTTTTAGTATAGTAACCAAATAGTATGTAGTTTCAAATATAATATTAATTTACAGTATATTTTTGTATAATGGATATTATCACATTTTAAAATGACGGAATGAGCGTTATGAAAAATTTAAAATATAAAAGTGCAGACTATAATGAACAACTTTTAGAACTGATATCACAAAGACTTCCCGATATGCTTTGGGTGAAAGATTTAGAGGGAAGATATATCTTTGCGAATGAATCTATTTGTGACAATCTGCTTATGGCTGAAGACACACAAGAACCTTTAGGAAAACAAGATATATTTTTTGCATTAAGAGAACGTGAAAAATTTAAAGAGAATCCTCAGTGGCATACTTTTGGTGAGATCTGTTACAACAGTGACGAGATCGTTATAAACACCAATACTGCACTGCGTTTTGAAGAGTATGGCCATGTTAAAGGGAAGATGCTCTACTTGGATGTACATAAAGCACCTTACTATAATGAATCTGGAGAGATTATTGGAACCATTGGAACGGGTCGTGATATTACAGAACAACATCTAATTAAGAGTGAATTGGAGAGAAGTGTTGCCCAACTTGATAGAACGCAGCGTATTGCTAAAGTAGGATCTTGGGAAGTAGATTTATCTACGACGCAAACGGTTTGGTCTGATAACAACTATAAGATATATGGTGTGCGTAAAGAGGAGTATAAACCCTCTTTCGAGGGTCTTATGAATTTTCTCTCTCCTGCAGATCAAGAAAATGCAAGAAACGCTGTTGCAGAAGCGATAGAGAGTAAAGAAGTCCAGGAACTCAGCTATACGATCACTAAACCAGATGGAACACAAGCACATCTGCTTGTTCGTGGAGAAGTTGTCCTTGATGAAGAGGGTACGCCTATCTCGATTGTTGGATCTACTTTGGATATGACAGACAGTATAATGATGCAAAAGAAGCTAGAAGGACAACAACAACTGCTCCAGTTTCAAGCCACTCACGATGCCTTAACTGCTTTGCCAAACAGACTTCTTTTTTTAGATCGTCTCGAGCAGTCTATGAGACTTGCAAAAAGAAGTAAAGAGAAGTTGGCCATCTTATTTTTAGATATTGATCACTTTAAAGAGGTAAATGATTCACTGGGCCATGAGGTCGGAGATGCCTTACTGATAGAGATTACCCATCGTATGAAGTTACTGATGCGATCTTCAGACACCATAGCGCGCTTGGGTGGAGATGAGTTTGCAATTGTATTAGAGAACTTTACCAATATAGAGCAAATTGTAAATATCGTTAAAAAAGGGATGGAGGTTGTACATAAGCCTTTTATCCTCAATCAAAATGAAGTGTATGTTGGTCTGAGTGTGGGTATCGCTTTTTATCCAGAAGATGGGATGGATTCAGCTACCTTACTAAAAAATGCAGATGCAGCGATGTATCAAGCTAAAGATGATGGACGTAATACTTACCGTTTTTATAATAAAGAGATGACAAATAAAGCGTTTCAACATATCTCAATAGAAAAGGAATTGAGAAAAGCACTGAAAAATGAAGAGTTTGAGGTCTATTATCAACCTCAGGTGAATTCTTTAAACAGTAAAATTACAGGTATGGAAGCCTTAGTCCGCTGGAATCATCCAACGCGTGGTCTTGTTTTTCCTGATGATTTTATTCCTATTGCTGAGAAAACAAACTTGATAGTTGAACTTGATAGACAGGTGATGAAACAAGCAATGCAGCAGTTCTCACTGTGGTACAGCATGGGATTAAATCCGGGAACACTTTCTTTAAACCTTGCCATCAAACAGATAGAGTCCAGTGACTTTTTTGATGTTCTCGATAGCTATGTTGATGAGACAAAGTGTGTTATGAGCCAAATTGCCTTTGAGGTGACTGAGAGTCAGATTATGGTGGATGTTTTGAAGTCTATTGAAGTTTTAGACAAGATTCGTTCTTTTGGTATTGAAATTTCTGTTGATGATTTTGGCACAGGCTATTCCTCTTTATCTTACTTAAAACAGCTCCCTATTAATAAAGTCAAAATCGATCGCTCTTTTGTAAAGGATATCCCTAATGATAGCGATGATATGGTTTTAACCAAAACAATTATCGGTCTTGCTAAAAACCTGAATCTTGATGTGATCGCAGAGGGTGTGGAGACAAAAGAGCAGTTGGAGTATTTACAAAATAATGGCTGTAATGATATTCAAGGCTATTACTTTTCAAAACCTCAAAAAGCAGAATACATTACACACTTGCTTAAAGAGGGTTTTAGCGTTTGATATATAATTAAAGATGGTGAGACTCTAAAAGATCATAGGTATCTGCCTTGATATCAGAACATATCTCTTGTGCCTTATTGATAACTCCTGATTTTAGTAACTCTTGAAAAGCATCCGACTTAATAAAACTTTTAAATGCTTCTTCACTTTTCCATAATGTATAACTACTCACATAACCACTCTCTTTAGAAGGTTTTAAAATCTGTGAAAGCAGTACATCTTCATGTTTAAATGTGTAATCTTTAGCAACTGCCGTGACAAACTCAATGACTTCAGACTGTTTGCCCTCTTTGGGCTGATACTGTTCTATTAATGCGTACATATTATTCCTTTACTTTTTAAAGTGATAAAAGTATATCATCTTTACTTTAAAAAGTAAAGTAATATTATTTGACTATAATACAGTCATGGAAAATGAAAATCATGAACACAGCACCGAAATAATTAATGAACTTTTTGCAACACTCTCAAAAAAGTGGACACTTTTAATCATCTATGAGATGTTTCATCATGATAAGATGCGTTTTAAAGACTATCAAGAAAATCTCCCTAAAATCAATACGCGTACGTTAAGCATGCGTTTAGTTGAGCTAGAAGAGTTGGGATTTATTCATAAAGACAGTTCTCAAAAAGCCTCAAAAATTATCTACTACAGTCTAAGTCAAAAAGCAAAAGATCTCTTTGATACCTTTATGGCTTTAGGAAAATGGTCTCAGAAGTGGGATGGGGAAAAGTAAGGGAGTTACTGTGAATTTAGATGAAGTAATGGATGAGTTAAGGTCTTATGGTAGCGAAGTGACTAAAACAACACTCATGAAGCATGGAGCAAAAGAGCCATTTTTTGGGGTGAAAGTTCAAGACCTCAAAAAGGTTTTAAAAAAAGAGAAAAAGAATCACGTTTTGGCGCTGGAACTGTACGCAACGGGTAACTCTGATGCGATGTATCTGGCTGCTTTGATGGCAGATGCTTCTAAGATGAGTAAAGAGGATTTACAACGCTGGGTAAAAGAGGCGTACTGGTACTACTTAAGTGAATACGCCGTTGCACAGTTGGCGGCAGAGACGCAGTTTGGATTTGATCTGGGTTTAGAGTGGATAGAGTCTAAAGAGGAAAACATTGCTTCGAGTGGATGGAGTACCTTGGCAAACTATGCCTCTCTTCACGATGATGAAGAGCTGGATATTAGGCAATACACAAGCCTGCTTCAGCGCGCTGAGACAGAGATTCATGGGGCACAAAATAGAGTGCGTTACTGTATGAATGGTTTTGTGATTGCCGTAGGCTCGTACATTGTTTCGTTGAATGAATTGGCGATAAGTGTCGGTGAAAATATCGGTAAGGTTGATGTTGATATGGGTGGAACCGCGTGTAAGGTTCCTCTTGCAAAACCTTATATCCAAAAGGTGATGGATAAAAACCGTTTGGGAAAAAAGAGAAAGGCGGCACGCTGTTGAAGAAAAAATATCTGTTATTTGATAATGATGGGGTCTTGGTGGAAACGGAGCCTTACTATTTTAAAGCTAATGTTAAAGCTTTACGCGAGATAGATATTGAACTCAGTGAAGAGGTTTATCTCAAAATCATGGCTCGTGGTGGAAATTCTTGGGAAGTAGCGCGCAGTGTTGGGGTGAGTGAAGCAATCATCAATACCCAGCGCACTAGAAGAGATGTCTATTATCAGGAGTTTATCTCAACACAAGATATCGCCATCAAAGGTGTTGTGGATGTTTTAAAAGAGCTGAGTAAAACTTATAAGATGGGTATTGTTACCACTTCAAGACGTGTGGATTTTGAGTTGGTACACAATGAGCTAGAGATTATGGACTTTATGGAGTTTGTACTTTGTGTGGAGGATTACCCCCGCGCAAAACCGCACGCTGACCCTTACCTTGCAGGAATGAAAAAGTTTGGTGCCACAAAAGAGGAGTGCCTGATCATCGAAGATTCTCAAAGAGGTCTGGGTGCAGCCCTCAACGCAAAAATAGAGTGTGTTATTGTTGATAACGCATTTACTGCTTCACATGATTTTAGTGGAGTGCACTACTTTATAAAAAACCTTTCAGAACTTCCCTCACTGCTTAAATCGTCTCGATAGGAAGATAAAAGTCTAATTCAAAACGCTCATCTTCGCTGAGGAAGTGATTTTTATGATAGTGGGCATAGGGTGGTAGGGTTTTGGCTTCAAAACCACTGCTGGGTAGCCACTCATGATAGACATAACGAATCAGATTTAAAACCTCTCCATACTCCCCTTTAAAATGAAACACCGCACACAAAGACGGGGGTATGGTAAAGAGAGAAAGCTTCTTCGCTAGGGGTGAATCCTCTTTTATCTCTATGGCAGCCACATAAGAGCACTGTCCCAACTCTACGATGGAGGGGTTATCATGATGGAGACCAAACTGTCTTGGAAGTTTGAGCTCATTTTCTAAGCAGTAGGCTTTGAGTAAATTCCATGGTTTTTTGATGGATTTATTGTACCCTTTATGACGAATATAGCCTACTGTTATCGCCTTACTTTGCTCTATTTTTGGTTCTAAGATGGCTAAGGATATTTTGTTATTTTTGACATAAGGAGAGTGGGTGATGTTCTCTTTAGAAAACTCTTTGTACGCGCCAGCGCGCCAGTGTGTTGGTGTGAGATTAAAACGCTTTTTAAAAACACGTATGAAGGCGGAGTGCGAGGTATATCCACACTGTTGAGCGATTTCAGAGATAGAAGAGTTAGTGTTTGTTATCAGCAAATTTGCTGCTTTTTGTAGACGAATGGATTGGAGTTTAGCGTAGAGTGTCACCCCAAGTTCTGCGTGAAATACACGGTGAAAATGGTGCGCGCTGAGACCCGCATGTTTTGCTAAAAGTTCAAGGGTAATATTGGTGTCCAAATATCTATACATATAGTACAAAGATTCATTAATTATCTGCTCATAATACTGTTTTGTCTCTCTTTTCATAAGATAATAATAGCAAGATTAGCATATTTATACTATTAATATTGATGATAATTATGTAGTTTTAGATAAAGATTTAATATTTTAAAGTAAATATAATTCGGATAAAAAAGGGTCAATAATGAAACGATCGTATATTCGAGAGATACTTGAAGCCAAAAATGAGAGGACAATCTCCTTTGCGGGAGGCTTGCCTGATGAGGAACTGTTTCCAGTAAAAGAGTTTGAACTCTGTATGAATGAGGTGCTTAAAAAACCGTCCTCATTACAATATAGCGAGTCACAAGGTTTGCAGGATTTAAGAGCGTTGATTGCGCATAGATATACGCAAAAGGGTTTTAAAACAAGTGCGGATGAGATTTTGATAACCACCGGTTCACAACAAGCACTCAATCTTATCAGCCTAGGTTTTTTAAATGAAGGGGTCAATATAGAAACACCCTCGTATCTTGGTGCATTGGGTGTTTTTAACCTGCATAAAGTAAAAACTCAGAGTTTGAAGATGGACAGGGAGGGCGTGTTATTGCAGAGTTTGGCTACACATCTTAAAACGATAAAGGCTGCGTATCTTATTCCTGATTTTCAAAATCCAACGGGTCTTTTATACTCTAAGAACAGACGTAAAGACGTAGCGAAGATGATAAAAGAGCAGGGCGCGCTACTCGTTGAAGATGGGGCGTATGAAGAGTTGTATTTTGAAGGACATAGCGCAGCTATTAGCCGTTATATCCCTGATGAAAGTTTACATATTGGTAGTTTTTCAAAGATTTTAGCGCCTGGTTTACGCCTTGGGTGGATACGTGGTGGTCGCAATTATATAGATAAATTATTGCCACTGAAAGAGATTTTTGATTTACACAGTTCTACGTTAGATCAAGCGTTAATTATACACTATTTGAAAAATTTTGATATAGAGAAACAGCTTGAAAAAATCAGAGAAAAGTACTCTAAAAAGATGCATTTTTTTGCCTCTACACTAAGAGCGATATTGCCAAGTTTTGAGTTTGAGATGCCAAAGGGTGGTATGTTTATCTACGGGAGTTTTAAAGATATCTCAACGTGCGCGCTGGCACGTGCATGTATGAAAGAAGAGGTACTTTTTGTTCCGGGCATTGAGTTTTACTTTGGGAATGAGAAAGATGATGAAATTCGTTTTAACTTTACTGCTGCAACGCAAGAAGAGTGTGAAAGGGGCGTGTATTTAATAAAAAAGTGTCTGCTTCTGCTATGATATGACTATTATGAAAAAGGCTTATGTTGGAAGAGAAAAAAGCATTAGACTTACGTGCGTTGTATACTAAAGTTCTCGGTGATAAGATAGATGCTTATGCACTGCCTCCTGAGAGCTTTACGGTGATGGGTTGTGAGATTATTGAGTATAATGAAGAAGAGGCGAGTATGGTGGTGCGTATGCCCATCAAAGACTTCACACTTAATCCTTACAAAACCATGCAAGGTGGGATGATTGTGGCTGCACTTGATAATGCTATCGGACCCTTGAGCATGTTGGTCGCCCCACTAAATATGACCAGACGAATGAATACAGAGTATATTAAACCACTTACTCAAAAAATGGGCAATATTTATGTCCGTGCTAGATTGGTTGAGCGTAAACGAAAAAGGCTATTTTTTGAAGCGACCATCGAAGATAAAGAGGGCAAAATTTACACAAAGACTACGGCGGAGCACTGGATTGTTACTCGCTGATGAACTGTTAGAAAAGAGTTAAGATGACAAGCATAAAAATTAGAAACCTTTACTATAAATACTCGAGCGCGAGTATGCCTATTTTTGATGGGATTAATTTGGACATCGAGCAGGGTTGGAGTTCGATCACGGGTGTGAATGGTTCAGGGAAAAGTACACTGCTTAAACTCATCTCTAAAGAACTTGACAGCGATAAAGGGATGATCACGGGTAATGACTTGGTTTTGTATTGTCCACAAAGCACTGAATATCCGCCTGAGGATTTAGATGAGTTGATGATGACGTACACCTCTGAGGCGTTTAAGCTTAGAGATCGTCTGGGTATTAAAGATGAGTGGTTGGGTTCTTGGGATGTGCTGAGTCATGGTGAGCGAAAGCGGATGCAACTCTATGTGGCACTTTTGAGTGAAAGTGATGTTTTGATGGTTGATGAGCCGACCAATCATCTGGACTTTACTTCTCAAAAAATTGTAAGAGAAGCACTTCAGGCTTATGAGGGTGTTGGTATCTTGGTCTCTCATGATAGAAGTCTACTTGACCTGCTTACACAGCACACGATAATGATTAAAGGTGGGGAGCTTATAAAGTATAGAACGAGTTTCACACTGGCAAATCAAGCCTATGATCAGGGTGTCTCACATCAGAAAAATGTCCTCAAAACCCAAGAAAATGAGCTTAAAAAAGTTAAAAGAGATGTTCAGATGCAAAGAGAGAAAGTATCTCTAGCCAAACAGCGGTTTTCTAAAAAAAATGTAGGCAGACATGACAGTTCTGAGAGAGAGAAGATTAATGGGGCACTTTTTACAAGTAAAGACAGAATGGATGGTCAGATACTTCAAAGAACGGTGACCAAAGCGCGCCATATAAGTGAAAAGATGCAAAAAGCGACCAAAGAGTATGATACGGGTATCACTTTTGAGGGTGAGATTGTTAAACATGGATTTCCTCTTGGGCTGGAAGAGGGTGTGTTAAATCTTTTTGACACGACCAACCTGCACTTTCCAAACCTGCGTATTGATATGGGTGATAAAATCGGTATCACGGGGGACAATGGATCGGGGAAGAGCACTTTTATAGAGCACCTCATACAGAAGCTGAGTTTTGAGCACTCTTTGCTTTATATCCCACAAGAGATTAGTGATGAAGAGGCGGAGAAACTTTTTAAAGAGGTGAGCGCGCTTGGCGATGAAGAGAAGGGAGAGCTTTTTACCTTGATTCAGCGCTTGGGTTCTGATGCAAAAGCACTTTTAGGGAGTAAACTTCCCAGTCCAGGTGAGATAAGAAAGCTACTTTTAGGTTTGGGACTGCTTCAACAACCTTCACTGATTATCCTAGATGAGCCGACCAATCACATGGACTTGGTCTCCATCGAGGCCCTAGAAGAGTCACTGTCTGAGTATGCGGGCGCGCTGATATTTATCACCCATGATCAAACCTTTTTAGACAATCTTAGTAGTAAAAAATGGTTGTTTGGAAAAAGTGATGATGAGACCTTTGTTTTAACGGAGCAACTCTAAGATGTTACTAAAAGAGATAAATCAATATACAAAATACTTAGGGATTGAAAAGCCATCTCTAAACTTAGAGAACTTAGAACTCCTTATCCGCAAGCATATTGAAGCACTCTGTTTTACCAGTATCCCAGTGCTGTTAAAAGAGGAGATCTCTTTAGAATATGAGGCGATAGTAGAGAAACTTATCGTCAATAAACGTGGTGGTTACTGCTTTGAGCACAATAAGTTAATATATGAAAATTTGCTGGCGCAAGGTTATGACGTAAAACCTCTGTTTGCTAGGGTGTTAAACAACCGTAAAGTAAGTGTGCCCAAAACCCATCGTTTGACGCTGCTATATTTTGAGGATGAACGCTACTTGGTTGATGTAGGATTTGGTTACGCATCACCCAGCGCGCCGATAAAATTTACGGCAGAGTCAACAACAACACATACGGGCATAGAGTATAAGATAGAAACCTTAGGTGATGAGTGTTTTGAATTGCATCTGTTTAAAGATGGTGCGCCCTATGTTTTGTATAGCTTTGATTTGAATGATGCCAGTGAAGAGGACTTTGAGCTTTCACATTTTTACTCACATAAACATCCTAAGGCAAACTTTGTAAACCATCTGGTGCTTTCTAAAATATTAGATGATGAGATTTTATCCCTAAGAAATGGGCTGTATCAAAAAATATCGAAAGAGGGCATGGAAAACATCAATGTTAGTAGTGTTAGTGTACTTGAAGAGATACTAAGAGATGAGTTTGATTATCCCATTTGTAAAGAAGAAGTGACATATCTTTATGAAAAATATATTCTGAGAAAAGATTGAGTAGGACATTAGTTTTTTTGATGTAAAATTTTAAAAGAAACAATTTAAGGAGTAGTAGATGGAATTAAAATATGTTGGCGCTATGCCTCAGGTATCCGCAAAAGGTGTTGGTTTTGATCAAACCAGACCAGATAAGTTTACTCTCCTAAATGCCGCAGTGGAACTGCTAGAAGCCTTTAATTTTGGCGCAACTGAGACAACTCAACATCTGTATAATACCAGTGGAAAAGAGTTTAGTGGTAAAGAATTGGTAGAGATGCTGGAAAAATACTGTAACTCACTCGATGATGTTTTTGCGACGCGAGAGGCAAAGGCACAGGTGTTGATTGATGATTTGGTAGGGCGTGTACATGCGAACACACTTATTAATGATGATGAGCGAACCGCTTGGTTAAATAACATCACTTTAATGAGTGACTACTATCTTCAGTATGTGACCAATGAAAGTGCTTACTCTTGTGCATTGGATATCTTGTCTCAAGAGATTCATGATGCAAAAATCAAAGAGGTTAGTGTTCCTATGTTTAGAAATTTTGGAGCAGTACTGCATGATCTTCTTTATGTGTTGGAACATAGAAAGTCCCCTATTGATGGAACCTTGAGCATTGATGAAGTTGATGGAAAACTCTTAGGAAAATTAAGTCTAGGACACAGAGAATAGTCTCTGTCTTTGGAACCGGATGGCTTGGAAAAGCCATTGCTGAAAACCTTGAAAAGAGAGATCAAGTAAAAGTCTCAGCGCGCTCACAAGAGAAACTATCAAACCTTCCTTTTGAAAATAGATACCTTCTAAATGAAGAGAATGATTTTTTTCATAGTGATTTTTATAAAACTGATGTTTTAATTATTGCAATCCCTCCACGAGGTGCATATCTTAAAACACTTGAAATATTACGCACTTATATAGATGAATCTACGCAACTTATTTTATGTAGTTCGACTTCTATATATACACAGACTAAGGGTGAAGTTTTCGAAGAGATGAGTGCTGAGGTAAGTGAGATCTCTTTGATGTTAGAAGCAGAAAGAGTATTCATCAAGCTAAGACCTTCTACATTAATTTTACGTCTGGGTGGTTTGATGGGCTATGATAGAGTTGCGGGAAAGTACAGTGCAGGTAAAAGCTTTGATTATGATGTCTATGTGAACTATATTCATAGAGATGATGTGGTGAATATTATTGAATTGATGATTGAAAAAAATATTCAAGCTGAATGTTTTAATCTCGTTGCGCCAGTGCATTGTGCACGTTCAGATGTCTATCATCATAATGCAGAAGATTTTGGTTTTGAGAAAAGTACTTTTGACTCCTTAGAACTTCAAGGTAAAAAAGTCTCTTCTTCAAAATTGCTAGCGCGCTTGGGATATCAATTTATATATGAAAACCCTCTAGATTTTTGGAAAGTAAATATTTAAAAAAGGAGTGAAGATGAATGAAGTTGAAATAGTTACACGTGAAGTGCTTGTTGGATTAGAGTACTCTGAAGATGCTAAGATATTTTCTATAAGTAAAGTGATGAACAGAGCTTATGCGGCCGTCTTAGATGAGTTGAAAACGCAAGAATGTGATAAAAAAGAAGAGGGCGTTGTTTATGCGCGCTATAGAGAGGTTGACTTTAAAGCGATGCATGCAATGGGTTTTTTACAAAAAATGTTTGGTATGTTTGATACTTTTAAGATGGACATGGGCATCTCAGTCGATGGTTTTGTTTATGATAACAGCACATTAAAACGAGGTGAAATTCCTGCAGGTCAATATGTTCAATATCTTCACAAAGGTGCATATTCAAAGATATATAAGGCGTATGATAAACTCGCAGCGTATATAGTTGACAATGATATTGATGTAGTTAATGAGAGCTACGATATCTATTTGAATGATCCTTACGCAGTAAAAGAAGATGAGCTAGAAACGATTGTAATGATTAAAATTGTCTAAAAGGAACATAGTTTATGAAAGAAGATAGAACTGTAGAAAAAAGAGCACCTTTCCCTCCGTTTAACGAAGCAAGTGCAAAACAGAAAGTACGTATGGCGGAAGATGGTTGGAATAGAAAAAATCCACAAAAAATAGCATTGGCGTACACTAAAGAGAGCCGTTGGAGAAATAGAGACAGTTTTATTGATGGAAGAGCAGAGATAGAATCTTTTTTATCTAAGAAATTTGAAACAGAGCATGAGTATAGACTTTGTAAAGAACTTTGGGCCTATACAGAAAATAAAATTGCAGTACGTTTTGCTTATGAGTGGCATAACAATGAAGGTCAATGGTTTAGAAGTTATGGCAATGAAAACTGGGAATTCGACGAAAACGGCTTAATGAAGAGTAGGTTTGCGAGTATTAATGATGTCAAGATACTTAAAAGTGAGAGAAAATTAATCTGGGATGAGGAGGTTAGACCAGAAAACTACCCAAACTTAAATAACATGAATTTATAGTGAATATTTGTTTGGATAATTTTGATTACATATAGAATATTTTACGAGAATTAAGTTTAGTTATTTAAACTATAAGTTATAATATTTTAATAAATTCTTAAATGTTTTAATTACTTTAAAAAAGGGGTTTTCATGAAAACAGAATTATCCAGACGCCGTTTCCTTCAAGGAACGGTAGCCTTAAGTATCGTTGGAGCCACTGCTGCAGCGACTGCATTGGCCAAAACAGAACATAAATCAAAATCAAAGATAGTAGATTTTGGTTTAACTAAGACACAGTGGAGCGATAAGTTAGAAGAGATTCCAACGCTTTGCGAGATGTGTGTAAATAAATGTGCAGCCATTGCACGTGTTGAAGACGGAGTCTTAACCAAACTTAATCCTAATCCACTTTTTCCAAAATCAAGAAACATGCTATGCGCACGTGGTAATGCAGGTATTCAAGCACTGGAAGATCCAGATAGATTAAAATATCCTCTGATTCGTGTTGGCGAGCGCGGTGAGGGTAAATTTAAGCGTGTGACTTGGGATGAAGCCAATGAGTACATCAAAGACAAGATGGTTAAAATCATTGATGAAGAGAAAGACAATCGCTCAACTATCGGTTACTGCGCCGGTGAGGGAATGGCGGAACATACGTACGCCTCTTTTATGGGTGATAAGATAGGTTCATTAAACTATGTTAATCACGGAAGTATCTGTCTGGCTACAACAATTGCAGGGTATACCTTAACCTTAGGTGGTTATGGACAAGCTGATCTTGAAAATGCTGACTATGTCATTATGGCGGGTGCAAATAGAGCTGAAGCGATTGTGACACCAGATACGATGGATATGTTTAAGAGGACTAAGGGTCGTGGTCTTAAAATGGTGGTGGTTGATCCTCGTTTTACCAATACAGCGGCGCACGCAGATACGTGGTTACCTATTGAAGTAGGAACAGACCTTGCCTTTGTTTTAGCAATGACACATGTTGTTATGACGGAAGAACGTTATAACAAACGTTTTTGTGAAGAAAATTTAAGTGATTTTGAGGCGTATAAAAAACATATTATAGATAAAAACTATACTCCTGAGTGGGCACAAGCGATTACGGGTATTAAAGCCGATGATATTCGTGAGACGGCTCGTGATTTTATGGCACATGCTCCACGCGCTATCTACTATCAAGGACGTCGTACGGCGTGGAGTCTTCAAGATTATCAACTCCGACGTGCCCAAGCTATCTTTAGTGCTATGGGTGGCGGGATTGATAAAAAAGGTGGGATTATTTTCGGGAAAAAACTTCCTTTAGGTGAGCACAGTATCCCTTCACCAATGTATGATAATGCGTTAGAGCGTATTGAGAAATCAAAAGCAGCCTCTATTGGAAATAGTGGTTCATGGATTGCGTGGAGAAATACTATCATCGATGGAACCGCTCCATATCCTGTGCGTGCATTTTTTGCTTATAAACAAAACCCGATGCTCTCTATCCCTAACACTGCTAAAACAAAACAGATGTTAGAAAAGATGGACTTAGTGGTGGTTATTGATACCATGCCAAGTGATACGGTAATGATGGCGGATGTTGTTCTTCCTGAGTCACTCTATCTTGAACGTGAAGATCCTGTTAAATCATTTGGTGGCGCAGAACCTTCTATTGCACTGCGTATTCCAGTAGTTGAAGCGCGTTACGATACTAAACCTGTTATCGAGATCATGAGAGACTTGGGGGAAAAACTGAGTAAACCACTGTTTGAAATCTCTAAGAAGTATGATGAGTCTCTTCAAGAAGAGATTGAAGAACGTGGAGAGAAAGAAGTTTATAAAGAAGAAGGTTATGACTTAGCTGATGGTTATCGTCACTCTCAAGAGACCATTAATCACCACATGGTGAGTTCTGTTTATGGGGAAGAGGCGTGGAAGACTTTAAGAGAAAAAGGCGTCTTTTATCCAGACATGAGTAAATACTTTAAAAAAGTATCGGCAAATGAATACGAGTACTATCCAGAACATAAAAAAAGTTACTCTATTATTAAGGGTGATTTGAATAATGAGCCGTACCATGATACCTGTGTGGATATTAATGAGATTGCTGTTTTAAAGAAAAAATTCAGAACGGCCACTAAAAAAATCGCTTGTGCGTTGTATAACTTTGAGAAAAGAAAGGGTGTAGATGCGATGCCAACATGGAGAAGCGAGCTGTATAAAGAAACTCCAGAGGGACGTTTTAAATTTATCACCGGACGTCATGGACAATTCACGCAAAGTGGTAGTTCAAATAACGCACTACTACTAGACCTTTTACCTGAAAATTATCTCTGGATTAATCAGCGTATTGCGGATGCCAAAGGCATTAAGTTTGGGGATACAGTTGAAGTGAGAAGTAGTATCGGTGCGATTGAGATTAAAGCGTATCCTACTGAAAAAATTGGTAAAAATGTTGTCTTTTTCATTCATGGATTTGGAGCAGAGTCAAGCGAGTTGACTCTAGCGCATCATCGTGGTGCAAATGACAATGCGATTATTGAAGATGTTTACGAAACGACTTTTGGTTCGGCTGCAATGCACGAGACTATAGTTGATATAAGGAGAGTATGATGGCACGTTATGGAATGGCGCTTGATTATAAAAGCTGTATAAATTGTAAAGCGTGCGAGAGTGCATGTAAAGAAGAAAATGGAATCTTATTGGGTGCGGATAAACACCGTATCTGGGTAGGGGTGAAAGATATTGAAGGAATTTTTCCTGATTTAAGTATCTCATCAAGTGGTTTTGAACCTAGCCAGTGTCAACAGTGTGATAATGCGCCTTGTCAAACTGTTTGTCCAACCAATGCAACCTATTATGATGATAATGGCGTCGTTCGGGTTAATCCTGAGCAGTGTATCTTGTGTACGTACTGTATGGAAGCGTGTCCTTATGATGCGCGTTATATTGATGATAGAACAATGACGGTTGATAAGTGTAACTTCTGTTCTGATACCCGTTTGATTAATGGTGAGACAACCACTGCTTGTCAGGCAACTTGTCCAACAAAGGTACGTATTTTTGGTGATCTTGATGATCCTGAGAGTGAAATTTCTTTGGTTCTTAGAGCCAGAGATCATCACAGTATGAAAGAGCACTTGGGAACCAAACCAAAACTCTTCTACCTAACATAAGGAGTACGGAATGAATTTTAAAAAAATACTTCCTTATAATAGACATACGTTTAGCTCTTTCTTTAGTTTTGAGCGTACCCCGCTTAATGTATTTATGCTTATGCTTACTGTTGGACTGGTCGGGTTTTTACTTTATGGAATCAGTGTTTATCTTCAGCATGGACATCATGCCTATGGTGTAACACGTCAACATCCTTGGGGACTACTCATTGCGATGTATGTTTTCTTTGTTGTTTCAAGTACTGGCTTATGTATCATGTCCTCTTTGGGCCATGTTTTTAATATCAAGGCCTTTCAGATTATTGGTAAGCGCGCTATTATTGGCGCTATTATTGCTATTTTGACAGGATTTTTAGTCATCGCCTTTGAGATTGGACATCCTGTTCGTATGGTGATTTATAATGTCTTAACGCCAGGACTCACATCGGCTATCTGGTGGATGGGGACACTTTATGGAATGTATCTATTTTTCATTATCTTAGAGTTTTTCTTTTTGAATAATGGAAACCATAAATACTCTAAAATATTTGGACTAGCTGGTCTTATCGTAGGTCTCGCAGCCCACTCTAATCTGGGGGCTGTATTTGGATTTTTAGTAGCGCGCCCGATTGCTAATGGCGTCTTTTTTCCACTGTACTTTATCCTCTCCGCAATGGTCACGGGTTCGTATCTTCTATTTTTGATTTACGGATGGCGTTATAAGATGAAATTCCCACCAGAGGTCAAAAAATTTATGGTGACTTTGGCGCAAGTTTTAGGTCTCCTTTTAGCCATCTTAATCTTTTTTGAGATCTGGCGCGCTTTAACAGCCATCTATGGAATGATGCCGGAGCGTGGAGATATTGCGATACATATGATTACGTCTAAAAACTTTTTAATTGGCGAATTCCTTTTAGGAATGTTGATTCCTTTTGTGGTGATTGTTTATAGTCGTGGACGCGCTATTAAAACTTTAGTTTACACATCTATCACGGGCATGGTAGGGATTTTCTGGATGAGATATGATTTGGTTCATGATACACAGCTTGCCCCTATGATGCCACTAAAAATTCGTGAGTATTCACTACCTCCGGGACTAGTAGAGTATACACCAACCTCAATAGAGTGGATGATTGCCATCGGTGCGATTGGTGTCTCATTTATGATGTATTATACTGCGGATAAATTCTTCAACTTAGATCACGACGCTAAGGGTCATTAGACACAAAGCACTTCGGAATATCTTTTGCTTATCTATCTCAAGGATAAGCAATGCAGATATCAACTACCTCCAGTAATCTTTCAACAATAAATAAAACTCAAAATATTGATTATAGTGGTCTGAGTGCTTCTAAATTTATGGAGCAACTTGGAACTGAAATCTCAGAGTTATTTGAAGAACTCTCTGTAGGTCTTGATGATGAGACCAAGTTTAAAAGAGCCATGTCTATCTCTTTGCATTTAAGTCATCCTATGTTTATGCAGTTTGAATCAGGAAGTTATCCAGAAGGTATGCCCTCTGATGTTCGCTCCTCTTTAGAGTCCCAGCGCGCTGAGTATGAAAGCCTCAGTAGTGAAAAAGAGCAGATGATTTATAAAATGGATTGGATGTTGGATCATATCGGGTTCGAGCAAACTAATGATCTTGGAGCAGAGCAATTTATAAGAGACTTACGCGAGGCCTACTCAGGGGTTAGTAAAAGTGATTATAAAAGTCGTGATGAGATGAATGAAGATGACAGCGTGCTACAGCAGTTTAAAAATGATCTGATGAATAAGGGTGCAGCCAAGTTTCTAACTGATTTTAATCAAGAAAAAATTGATAAGATGGTGGAAGAGTATAGAAGAGAGCTAGAGAAAATGCTTGAAGAAAATCCAGAAATGGATATCGAAAAGATGGTGAGTGATTTTAAAAAAGATCTGCTTGAGAAGTTGGCACTGCTTGAAGAAGAAGAGGGGAAATCCCCGATTCACCTCTCGCGTATTGAGTTTGAAGTACATCGTGACTTACAAGTACAACTTGAAGATATTCTCTAAGGTGACCTAGTAAACTAAACTAAGTCCTGCAATCCATTTCTCACCAGCGATACCACGGTTTTCGATTTGTGTTTTAACTCCATCAATATAGACTTGTTGTTGAGTATTGTCTGCGATGGTGTACTTGTAATGGGCATACAAGCCAATGGGTCCAATAATCTGAGAATTTGCCCCAATGAGTCCGTGAAGAGTAGGATTATACTTATCAGAAGTAAGTGCTCTTCCATGATCATTATAAGTTCCTATATTGATACCTGCCCCAATACCAATATAAGGTTGAAAATATTGTGTCGCCTTATAAAAAGCAGCGATAGTGCCCTCGACACCGAAGTTACTTACAGCAGCCTCATATCCATTGGTACTGTAAAAAGTTCCACGACCGTTATAGTAAAGTGTTCCTAAACGACGTACTCCAAAGCTAAAGTCTTCTACACTGGTCTCTGCGCCAAGTGATAGCTCAAAAGCAGTTCCCAAATGTTGGCCATATATATCGGCTCCGACACCACTCACATCATTTCTAGAACCTTCTAAGTCATAACCCAGTCTAAAGATAAAACCCTGTTTTTCTATTTTATGCTCAATAGTTACGGTAGTTGTACTGCTCATCTCTGAAGCTAAAAGTGATGTAGCACTAAGTAGTAGCGCGCTGATAAAGTATTTCATTGAATTTCCTTGATAATTTGTTTTGCGAAGTTTACAAGATAATATTTAGATATGTGCTTAAAATATTTAATAAACTCTATCCAACATAAACTGCAAACTGACTTTTCCATTCCACTCATTTTTATTAACGGTATAAGAACAGGAAAGCTTTCTACTTTTTGGCATCTCAAAACGTTGTCTAAAAGCCATGAGATCATAGGTTTGACTCATGTGGGCGTGGGTTCGGATATTGAGTTTTGAGTGTGATTTATCTGCACCGAGTAGTCGTATGTTGAGTAGTTCTGCTTCGTTTAGAAAGAAACGTGGACGGGGGTTGCCCTCGCCATAAGGCTCAAACTGATCTAAAACATCTAGCAGTCGCAGGTCTAGCGCGCTGGGTTCTAACTCACCGACCAATTCTTCTTTGTTTAAAAAGTCCTCTTCTGCATATTTTTGAGCATCTTTATTCAACTCTTCTTTAAAGTATTCGATATCTTCTTCTCTTAAAGACATACCTGCCGCCATCTTGTGACCACCAAACTTGTTTAAAAAGCCATCATTGGCGCGCAGGAGATCGTAGATATTGATTTCGCCCACCGAGCGCGCTGAGCCTTTGGCGATACCCTCTTTGATGTTTAAAACAATGGCAGGACGTCCAAATTCCTGAACCAGACGTGAGGCAACGATACCGACGACGCCCTCATGATAGTCTTCTCCAGCAACCACGATAATTTTATCTTTTGGATTTACTTTGGTTCGTGCATCTTCACTTGCTTCGGCCTCAGTCGCTTTTCTAAGTTCGTTGAGTTGTGTAAGGAGTTCAAATTTTTGATAGGCACTGTTTTCATCACGAGCGGTTAAAAACTCTGAGGCTAAGATGGCATCTTCAAGCCGTCCTGCGGAGTTAAGACGAGGCGCAATCTGAAAACCGATATCTTCAGAAGAGATGGTTTTTTTATCTAAAAATTCAGCAATGATAACGCTTGAGGGACGTTTCTTCTGCGCCATCTGTTGAAGACCTGCTTGAACGATGGCTCTATTTATCCCGACCAATGGCATTACATCAGCGATGATGGCAAGGGCTAAAAGGTCAAAGTACTGCTTCATATCTACTTGAAGACTTAACTCTTTTTTAAGTAGTGCCAAAACCAACCAAGCGACTTGTGCCCCACATATTTCTTTAAACGGATAGGGACAATCTATGAGTTTAGGATTGACTATCGCATAAGCATCTGGCAGAGTGTCAGAAGGCGTATGATGATCAGTGATGATAAGATCAATACCACGATCTTTACATATTTGTGCGGCTTCAACTGCTGCGATTCCATTATCAACGGTGATGACCAAGTCTGCTTCTACGCGTTTCAAGATGTTTGGAGAAACCCCATATCCATCTCTGAAACGATTTGGGATGATGGCTTCAAGAGGATAGTTTATCTCTCTGAAAAATAGCACCATGATAGAAGTAGATGTGACCCCATCAACATCATAATCACCTACAAGGGTAATCTTCTGATTTTCGAGAATGGCCTTGGCAATGCGTTCAACAGCGCGCACAGAATCTTTTAAAAGAGCAGGATTGGGGATGTCGCTAAGTTTTGAAAAACCATCATCAAACCGTGCATGTAAAAGCTCGTAAAGTGATGATTGGTTTAGTAGAGGAGGCTTATGTGTGTTGTGCATTGGTGATTGATGCTTTGACAAAAGCAGTAATCGATGGGTTTGGTGTTTGAAGTCTTGATGTAAATTCAGGGTGAAATTGTACACCTAAAAACCACTGGTGAGAAGGAATCTCAACGGTTTCGATAAGTCCATTAGACTCACCAGTAACTACCATACCTGCCTCTTCTAAGCGTGCACGGTACTCAGGGTTGGCTTCATAACGGTGACGGTGACGTTCATAAATTACTTTTTCACCATTATAAGCATCACGAAGAATAGAACCAGTTTTAGTCTCACAAGGATATTCACCTAGTCGAAGTGTTCCACCCATAGGTGATTTGTGTGTACGAAGTTCAGTGTTACCTGATTGGTTGATAAAGTTATCAATCAGATAAATCATTGGGTCACTTGTGTTTTCATCAAACTCAACTGAGTTGGCATTTTCAAGTCCAAGAACATTACGTGCGTACTCAACTAAAGTAAGTTGCATACCCAAACAGATTCCCAAGTATGGAACATTGTTAAGACGTGCATATTGAATAGCGGAGATTTTACCTTCAACACCACGTGCACCAAAACCACCAGCAACCAAGATACTGTCTACATCAGCGAGATGTGCTTCTGCACCTTGTTCTTCTATCTTTTCACTATCAACCCAGTGAATCTCTACTTTTGTATCAAGGTGTGCGCCAGAGTGAATGAGTGACTCTGTAAGTGATTTGTATGACTCTTTAAGTTCAAGATACTTACCAACAAATCCGATCACAACCTTGCCTTTTGGAGCGATAATCTTTTTAACCAGTGAATCCCACTCATCCATCTTCGGCTCTAAATCACCAAGTTCCAACTCTTTAGCAATAGGTGTTAAAATATTTTGTTGTTGAAAGCTTAATGGCACTTGGTAAATCGTTGGTGCATCAAGTGCTAAAATTACGCTGTCTTGTTTCACGTCACATGAGAGAGCAAGTTTTTTCTTAAATGATTTTGGAAGATCATTTTCACTACGCGCAATGATCATTTGAGGTGTAATTCCGATACGACGTAACTCTTGAACCGAGTGCTGTGTAGGCTTACTTTTGTATTCTCCTGCGGCTTTGATAAATGGGATGAGTGTTACGTGGATAAAAAATGTTCCCGCAACCTCTTCATCGTGTTTCATTTGACGAATGGCTTCCATAAAAGGAAGACCTTCGATATCACCTACGGTACCACCAAGCTCAACAACGAGAATATCATGCCCTTTACCAGCGCGCTTGATACGATCAACGATTTCACCCACGATATGTGGAATAACTTGAATTGTTTGACCTAAATAACCACCACTACGCTCGCGCTCGATAACTGAGCTGTAAACCTGACCAGTAGTGAAGTTTCCTGTCTTTAAAAAGGCAGTATCTAAAAATCTTTCATAGTTCCCCAAATCAAGGTCTGTCTCTGCACCATCTTTGGTAACAAACACTTCACCATGTTCTAGTGGACTCATAGTCCCAGGGTCAACATTGATGTATGGATCAATTTTTAACATCCCTACATTTTTGCCTGAGTGTTTAAGTAGTGTTCCCACACTCGCTGCTGTAATACCTTTACCTAAAGAGCTCAGTACGCCACCAGTGACAAAAATGTATTTAGTCATATATTAATCCTTTAATTTAGGTTCGTATTATATACTCTACATGCTTAGAAAATTTAGAATTATATATGTTAATTATGAGGAATATTATGGAATCTGCACTCTTTTATGTTGTGATGGCCTTTGGCGGTTCAATCGTCATCAATTTAGTGTTAAAGCGTTTTGGAATATCACAAATTATAGGTTATATCTTAACGGGTACCATTATGGTTTATGCCTTTGATTTAGACAACATTAAAGACTCTCATACTTTAGGACTCGTCGGCGAATTTGGAATTGTCTTTTTAATGTTTACTATTGGACTAGAAATCTCTTTGCAACGACTGGGCAGTATGAAAGGTATTGTTTTTGGAAATGGATTGGCGCAAGTAGGCTTAAGTGCTATTATTTTTTATCTCCTTGCTTATTATGTCTTTGGTGTTGATGCCACTTCTGCAGTGATTATTGCACTTGCTTTTTCACTCTCTTCAACAGCAGTAGTCCTTACTTACTTGAAGAAAACAAAAGATATTTATGCGCCATATGGTCAGCGCGCTATGGGTATGTTGATCTTTCAAGATATTGCAGTGATTCCTATCTTGTTACTTATTGGATTTTTAAGTAGTGATGGTGATGATATTGGCTTGGTTTTACTCGAAACTGCGGGTTCTGCGATAGTTATTATTGGGTTACTTTTTATTGTAGGAAAAAGAGTGATGACATGGTTGTTACATTTTTCTGCGCAGTCTAATGAAGAAGAACTTTTCATAGGCTCTGTTTTGGTGATTGTTATGGGCGCGTCGCTTTTGGCACACGCGTTTGGATTTACCTACTCCTTAGGTGCTTTTGTTGCAGGGATGATTATTGCAGAGACCAAGTACCTGCATAAGGTTGAATCAGACATTGACCCTTTTAAGAACCTACTATTAGGGACATTTTTTGTCACTGTGGGTATGAAAATTGATTTGCTTTATTTTGTTGAACATATTGGAGAGATAATAGGGATACTTGTAGCTATTTTACTTATCAAGGCAAGCATTATTTTTATCATAGTTCGTATCAATTCTAATAAAACCGTTGCCTTTGAAAGTGCTTTTTCTCTAGCACAAGTAGGTGAGTTTTCTTTTGCCATATTTGCACTGGCTTCTCACAGTCACCTGCTTGAAGAACAGTTAGTTATGTTGATTACTTTGGTGGTTGTACTCTCGATGATTATTACGCCATTTATGATGAATAATTTGAGCAGAGTTGTAGACTGGGTGTTTAAAGAAGAACTGATTGAGAGTGACTTTTCCTCAGTTGAAGGTATGAAAAACCATGTGGTTGTCTGTGGTTATAGTATCGTTGGTAAGTTTGTTAGCGCACATCTAGAAGAGATGGGGGCTGAGTATGTTATTGTAGATAACAGCTTAAAGCACGTGGAGGAAGGACTTGAGAGAGGTGAAAAAATCTTTTATGGTGATGCTTCTAAGCGTTCTGTTTTAGATGCTTTACATATTGAAGATGCCGCAGCGGTTATTGTCTCTTTAGATAACTTGGAGAAAAAACGTTTGGTTTGTGAAGAGGTATTAAAGGTTTCAAAAAATATTAACTTGATTGTGAAAGTACTCTCACTAGAGGAGAAAGAACATCTTAGCGATTTGCCTATAACGGTAGTGGTTGATGGAAAACTAGAAGCTGCACGCGTCCTTGTTGAACGTATGCAAACTTGCCAGATTGAATACCATTAGTTTCCGCGAGAACCTGGCTTAATCGCTTCTGATTTACCCTCTTTACAAAGAGGACACGCATCAGGAGCATACATCTCAAAAGTAAAATCTTCTAGTGCAAAAAATGGAACACCATCCGGTAATTTACAGTTTGGTTTTTTAGTAATGTTAGAGTTCTGACGATCACAAAAGCCACGGTTAGCTAAGGCTGCAAATCCAACAACAATACCACCCATCTCTTCGATAGCACGTGCCGCTTCCATTGCTGAACCACCTGTTGTGATGATATCTTCACAAATCATAACGCGCTCGCCTTTAGCAATTTCAAAGCCACGACGTACAGTCATGACTTTCTCTACGCGCTCCGCAAAGATAGAACGCTTATCTAAGGCTGTTGCCAGTGCAAATCCAGCGATAAGACCACCAAGTGCTGGAGCACAGATAGTATCTATCTCTAATCCACTTGCTTTAATCTGTTCTGCAACACCCTCAGCCAAAGCTTTGGCATTTTTAGGATCTTCTAAAACCTTTGCAGATTGGAGATAAAATTGTGAATGATTGCCTGAACTTAATTTAAAGTGTCCTTCTAAAAGAGCATTTGAGTCCATATATATTTTTTTAACGTCCATGATTAAACTTTAAGTATTTCAGCTTCTTTGTCTTTCAAGATGCTATCAAGTTGTGCAATAAACTTATCTGTTGTTTTTTGAATCTCATCTTGAGCCGCTTTTGACTCATCAGTTGTGATTTCTTTCTCTTTTTCAAGTTTTTTGATCTGGTCATTCGCTTTTTTTCTATCATTACGAATAGATACTTTAGCGTTCTCACCCATGCCTTTCATCTGCTTAGCAGTCTCTTGACGTTGTTCAACAGTCATCGGTGGAAAAAACAGTTTAACAGTCTCTCCATCAGAGTTTGGATTAACACCAATATTTGCTTTAGCGATAGCAGTTTCGATATCTGCTACAAGGTTTTTTTCCCATGGATTGATAACGATAGTCGTTGCATCTGTGGCAATAACTGAACCTACTTGGTCTAGTGATGTGGCTGTTCCATAATAATCGATTTTGATGTTGTCTAAAATCTGAACGGTAACCTTACCGGTTCGTAGTGATTTGAAGCTGTGTTTCATGTGATCTATTGATCCTGCCATATCTTCTTGGCAAGCTGTTTTGATGTCTGTTGTCATTATTATTTTCCTTTTACTAAAATGATACTACTCTGTTGATTTCCATATTTGAGGAAGATTCGAGTGCGTGTTTTGGTGAGTTTGATTTCATTTGAAATATTTACTTCGCCGTCTTTAACCTTAGCTACTCTCCACTTAGACCCAGAGACGTAGTATTCTACTTTTTGAATTGATGTCGGAATTGTAGCGTGAATATTTTTAAGAACACCATTTTGTGGATAAATTATGGGTTCTATCCATTTGGTTTCTAATACTCTGGTTCGTAGTTTTACTTTAAGATTAGGTGCTCCAGTGAGTGCAGTTCTGTCCAAATCGTGAGGATCAGAGTTTTTATTGACCGCTCCTGCATTTTGATTCATGATCAAATCAAAATTAAACTTCTCAATCTCAGCGCGTACACTTAAATCATACTCTCCATAAGGGTAGGCGTAAGATTTTGGTGGATATCCCATATTTTTTACAAAAGAGTCATAGGCTTTTTTAGTATCTTTATACACATCGTTAGAACTCAACGAAACCATATGGTGATGCCCATTACTATGTAATGCTATCTCTCCATATTTAGAAGCGTCTTTAATCATGTCCCAAGTCATAAAGTCACCATAGTGAGCATTGGTCGCTTGTATATAGACATAAAGAGTAAAAGGGTAGCTGTACTCTTTAAATAAAGCCAGCCCATTCTGATAGAAACTTTTGTAACTGTCGTCTATATTCAGAATAACCCATTTATCGCTGATTGTTTCTTTATTTTTAAGTGCTTGGGTTAATCGATTTTGAGAAATTACTTCATAGTTATGCTTTTTAAAATAATCAAATTGTTTACGTAGTTCAGGGAGAGCAACATTGGTTGAAGCATGTTTATTATCGCCAAAGCGGTGGTAAACAAAGATATGTGCGTCAGAATATAGAGTAGAGACGAGTAACGCAAGAAAGAAAAACTTGCGGTACATAATTAGTGGGTAGGGATTGCTACTGGAGTAGTATTATTTGTTTCAGTAGCTGCTGGTACAACCGGAGCTTCTACTGCTGCAGCTGGAGCAATTACCTCAGTTTTATCAACCATAGTGTCGATTACTGATTCTGTTTTTGATTGACCGTAGAAGTAACCTAATGTTACTGTGTTTACGACAAACAAAAATCCTAGGAAAAAAGTGATTTTAGCTAGAAAACTAGCAGGTCCCTTTGCTCCAAATACTGACTCATTTGAGCCGCTGTATGCGCCAAGACCAATGCTTGAGCTTTTTTGTAAAAGTACGGCGATAACAAGTAGAACAACCAATACAATTTGTGAAATCAATAAAATTTCAGTCATATAAAAATCCTTAAAGTGATTAAAAGTTGCGAATTATAGCTTAAAAATGCTAAATGCGATATAATTTCATCATTATTAAAAGGATTTGATTGAAAAAAGCACTCTTGATACTACTTATTATGTTCCTCTTTGTTACTCTATTACTCTTTTTGGGACAAGAGAAACCTAAAAGTATAACGACTAAGCCTACTGTAATGGTCTCTACTTTTGCACTCCATGATATTGTAAGTCACTTAGCGGGGGAGTCAGTAGAACTCAAGATGTTAATTCCCTTTGGTCAAGATGTACACGCCTTTGAGCCGACACCTAAAAGTATGGTTGAAATTTCAAAAAGTGCCCTGTTTATTTATAGTGGTGCAGGTTTAGAGCCATGGATTAAAGGTAAACTATTGGCTGCTAATGCACTCGATATATCTAAACATGTAAAACTTCATGTACTTAAGAAATCAGATGAACATGAAGATCATGATG